>NZ_QOBB01000045.1:0-41406 GCF_024704855.1 Burkholderia sp. HAN2018
CAGGATCAAACTCTTCAGTTTAAACCTGTTACTGTTTTCGGTTCGGTTAAGAACCGGTCGCTCACTCAAAGCTGACAGGAATATGAATCACTTCATAAACCTGACTTACTTTAGTGTGAGACTCTTGATACTTTTGCTATCTGATCCGAAGATCAGCTCGCTTTCATCAAGCGCCCACACTTATCGGCTGTTAATTTTTAAAGAGCAATCTGCGAGGAACTTCGTGTCTCCCGGCAGCGCTGCGTTTTCAGCAGCAGAGAAGCGAGATTATTAACCGTTTTTTAAAACTCGTCAACAACTTTTTTAACTACTTCGTTGCGACGACTGCGGTTTAATTTCGTATGTACTGGAGTTGCTAAAACCAACTTCAACAGCACCGCTTCCCTTCTTCTCCCGCGCTGCGTTTCCGTTAGCGCGAAAGAGGCGTGATTCTAAGCACCTGCCCCGGTCTCCGCAACCCCTTTCGTGAAATATTTTTGACATGCTATGCCGGGAGCAGCCGAGCCTACCCAGTGGTCATATAAAAGCGGCACGGCAAGAGCTGCCCCGGTCGCCCGTGTACAGCCCCGCCGCCGCGAACTCAACCTTCCGTCAGTTACCGCCCCACCATCGCCCTCACCACACCGTCCCGCCGAATCAGTCCGTGATACAGCGCCGCCGCAAAGTGCGCGAGGAAGGTCAAGAAGAACAGATAGGCCAGCACACGATGCGCGACCCTCAGCCAGGCGAACGTCACCGGATCAGCCGACACCAGCGCCGGCAGCTGCACGCCGCCGCCCAACGTCACCGGATACCCGCCCGCCGACAGCATCGCCCACCCGATCAGCGGCATCGCGACCATCAGCGCATACAGCACGAGATGCGATCCGTGCGCGGCCACCTTCTGCCACCACGGCAGATCCTCGGGTAACGCCGGCGGCTTCGACAACACCCGCACCACGATCCGCACGCACACCAGCACCAGCACGGCCACACCCAGCGGCTTGTGAATCGCCACCAGAACCTCGTGCCGCCCGGAAACGGACGCCACCATCCCCACCCCGATGAACAACATCGCGATGATCATCGCGGCCATCACCCAGTGCAGCACCCTCGCGGGCAAACCAAACGTCGCAGAAGTCTTCATCACCGTCCCTCCGAACTCAACCTGGCCACGCCCGCCACACCGGCCTCTTCACTCGTCCTGCGCAGATACGAATCCGCATAGGCAGCCGAGCGCGCCGCCAGCAACGGATCCCCCGACACCTGAATCCCCTGCGGCAGCACCGTCGGGTCGTAATTCACATCCCGGCACGGCCCGCTGTCCTGCGCCTCCACGCGGTCGAGCACGAGCGTGCCCGCGTCGATCGTCGTGCGCTGCTCGGGCCAGACCTTCGTGGCGTCGTCCACCGGATCGCCAGGCTCCGCCAACGTGACCAGCAGCTTCCACTTCTGCGCACCCGCCGCGATGCGCTGCGTCACGTCCTGCTGCAACACGTTCGGGTCCGCCGCCGTCGCGACGTCGCCGGCGCCGGCCGTCTGCTCCGGCACAACGCGCCACCGCACCGCCTGGCGCTTGCCGGCCGCGTCGACGAAGTAGAACGCGTTCAATCCGTAATAGCTTTCGGTGACGTAGCTCGCGCTCGGCTTCGCACCCTTCACCCATTGCAGGAACGCGCCCGCCTCCGGGTGCGCGCCGAAAAACGCCTTTACCTTCGCCGGGTCGGGCTTGCCCGTCTTCGGATCGGGCCGGGTCGCCATCAATTGCGCGTAGAACGCCTGCGGCGTCGCCACCGGAAACACGGGCATCGCGTTCATCCCGGTTCGCCATTGCTCGCCATCGGGCGCGGTGAGCTTCAGCGCGAGGCTGCGGATCGGCACGCTGCTGTCGGGCGCGTACGGGTTCCCGCCCGGCAACGCGAAGCGCCCGACCACCGGCGTGCGCACCGCCTTGAAGAACGGCGCGACCGAATACGCGCTCGCGGCGCCGTTGCCTTCGAAGTAACCGGTCACGCACACGCCCTTCGCGTGATTGCGCCGGAAACCCGGGTGAATGCCGCCGCCGGCCGTCTGCAATGCGTCGACGATCCGGTGCGGGGTCAGACGCGCCGGCGCGAACCACCCGCCGACATACCCGAACGCCACGGCCACGCCGGCCACCGCGCCGCCGATCGCGGCCCAGCGCCACCACCCGCGCCCGGGCTCGCGCTGCGGCGAAGAAGAGGAAGAAGATCGCTCCATGAATGTGCTCCCGACCATCAGGTCATTGTCGAACCCGCGTAGGACGCCACCCGCGCCGCTTTATTCCACGAAAATTTTTTTCCTATGCTGGTGGAATAAGCGGCGCCCACCAGCGTCTTACGCGGCATCTCTACCCATTCGGCAACCGGCCCGGCCATGCCCTCCACCGCCCTCGACGACGACGCATTGCGCGAACTCATCCCCAGGCTGCGACGCTTCGCGCTCTGGCTGGCGCGCGACGTCCATGCGGCCGACGATCTCGTCCAGTCGACGCTCGAGCGCGCACTGTCGCGCTGGACGAGCCGTCGCGACGACGCGTCGCTGCGCAGCTGGCTCTTCACGATCCTGTACCGGCAGTTTCTCGACGGCAAACGCAGCGCGAAGCGCTACGCGTGGCTGCTCGGGCGCATCCGCGACGACGACGAAGCGCACTGGCCGTCCGCCGAACGCGAATTCGCGGCACGCGCGACGCTCGAAGCGTTCGGCCGGCTCTCCGACGAACAGCGCAGCCTGCTGCTGCTCGTCGCAGTCGAGGGCTTCACCTATCAGGAAGTCGCCGACCTGCTCGAGGTGCCGATCGGCACCGTGATGTCGCGGCTCTCCCGCGCGCGCCAGGCGCTGCGCCAGCTCAGCGACGGCGAGCTTCCTGCTCCTTCTTTGCGATTGATGAAGAAATGAACACGCCTCCGAACGAACACGACCTCCAGGCCTACGTCGACGGCCAGCTCGACGACGATGCGCGCGCCGCGGTCGAGCGTTATCTCGCGCTGCATCCGGCGCGCGCGGAACAGGTGAAGCAATGGCAGCAGGATGCGCAGCGGTTGCGGGCCGCGCTGGAAAGCGTGCGGATGCCGGCGGATAACCTTGCGCTGGATCCTGCCGCCATTCGCGGCAGGCAGGCGGAGCGCACACGGATGCGGTTCGCGATCGCGGCTTCGTTCGTGTTCTGCGTCGGGCTGGGGACATTCGGCGGATGGCAGGCGCGTGGATGGAACGCGGCGCCGCCCATCGCACCGATGAGCGATGCAGTCGAGGCTTACCGGATGATGGTGGTCGATCAGACGGCCAAGGTGGATTACCGGCCGACCGGTGCGGGCGATTTGCAGGGGTGGCTCACCCGGCGCGTCGGGGCATCGGCGCGGCTGCCGGATTTGAGCGCTGCGGGGTTCAGGCCGGTCGGTGGGCGGTTGTTCACGACGGACAGCGGGGCCACGGCTGCGATGGTGCTCTATGAAGACGAGGCCGGGCGGACGCTGAGCTTCTATCTGCGGCCGGCAGAATCGAAACATCGCCTGCTGCCGGCCGGGCAACGTGTGGATGGCGCGTTGCTCGCACGGTACGGGTCGGTGAACGGGCTCAACTATGCGGTGGTCGGGCCGGCCGGGAGCCTCGCGGAGAAAGCGGTCGTGCAGGCGCTCGATCAGCAGACTTGAAGTAGCAGGATGCGCGCCCGGTCGGCGGTTGGGGGTGGCCGCCAGCGCCTTTTGTGGTGCGGCCCGGCGGGCTTGAACGGGCGCACGCTCACCACTCGCTTGCACAGTGTTTCGACTGACTTTCCCTGGCTGTTATGCACATCGAAGCCGCTCCGGTGCCCTCACCTTTGGGAATCACAGGGTTTCGAGTCGCTGCGGAACAGGATGTCCACATCGATCACGGGTAAGCGATCCGGCTTCCAAGGATGGCTACGATCCTGTCCGTCCAGGTAGAGTCGCCACCGAGACCTGGCTGCCGGCGAGCATCTTGTTCGCTCGACGCACGAACACCCAGTGCCAAACCCAGAGGAAAACTGCAACGCCACCGGCGATGGAGCCAAGGGTATCGGGTATCAACGAAACAACCTGCGCAAGACACCACCCGATGCCACTGATCCGGCCGAACGAGCGCAGACCCGACAGCGCCGGATTGATACGGGACTCCGCTTCCAGGGACTTCGCCACGTTGGAAATAATGAAGAAATCCTCGATGAAGTTGTACGGCAAGAGGAACATGAGCCAGACGCTGTTGGGTTCGGCCGCACGCGATCCTTGGTTGACCGATTTCAGGGTAGTCCTCAGGTCGCTCGCGTAGGCATAGACCAGAGCCAGGAAAACCGTGATGACGACGATGCCGCCGATTGTCCCAAGCCTCTCCATTTCGCCGAGAACGCCACCGTCTTCTGAAGGATGGACAAGGGGATAGGCGAGCCCAAAGGCAATGGGGAGGCTCAGCATGGCTTTGAGAATGATCCGCGCAGTTGCGCTCATGTGTATCCGATGGATAGGTGCGTTGTCACCGGCAGCATAGCGAACGATCATCCTCGCCGTGCGACTTTGTCCTGGTATATGCCGCCTTCTCTCGCGACGCCGGTCGAGTCGGTGTCTGAACCGCACCGGGAATCGTGGAGGCCGGTCAGCTTGATCGTGGTGACGCTACATGCTGATATCGTTCGGTTCGCTCACCTTGGGTCTGCACAGCGTTTCGAGTTGCGTGGAAGCGTGATATCCACAACCCGGGAGGTGACGCAAACATCCTCACCACATTCGCGTACCCTCACCCGTTGAATGCACAGGATTTCGAGTGTCTTGGCTGCTCGATATCCACATGGCACTCGATCACGGCGGGTCGCGCGAACATTCTTCCCATCACCTGCTCTATTCCGGACAATCCCTGTCCAACAAGGCATTCGGGCTGATTCACATGGTCGAGTGCATGGCGCTCACCTGTCCGAAGCACAGCGATTCGACTGGCTGGGCGTGCGGGTTGTCCACATGCGGCACGTCGGCAAGCGCACGAACGTGATGCACTTTCCCCCGCGCCCGCATCGTGGAGCCGGCATTTCTGCACTCAGTCGCGGGCTCACGTATCCGGATCGGCTTGTCACGGTCGGAATTCGCCGGGATCCGCCCTCCGCTTGCGATCCGAGCGCATGCTCACCTATTGCTCGCACAGCATTTCACGTCATTTGCGCCGCGGTTACCCACATACGAAGGCTGACCACCTTCACCGCCGCCCAGGTCACTTGGTCAGATGAACCTTGAGAATCTCGCCGGTCTCCGGGGAGATGACGTATCCCGTCGACGTTCCGAGCGGACTTGCATTGCCGAGCCCGCGCATGCCGGGAGGCATCTTCGCCAGAAACGTCACGCCGATGACGTGGTCGTCCGGTTTCGGATCGACCCTCGCGGCACTTTCGTCCGTGATGCAGATCTCGAAGTTGTGCAGATCCTGCCCGGTTTTCGCGAAGTCGTCATAGGCGGCCTTCAGGCCGAGCAGCGTCGCGGTATTGAGCCGGACGGAACATCGATCGACCTCGCCGAAATTCAGCTTGCTCATGGTGTTCTCCGGATATCACGGGTTCGGGTTCGTCTGCGGCGCTTGCCGCGGCTCGAGGAAATACTGCGATTCGTCGGGAATGACGCCGTTCACGTAACGCCGGTCTTCCCATAACAATCGCCAGCACGTCGGGATGAACAATCCCGGCAAATCGTCCGTCAGGTGCGGCGCACGCGTGCCCCGAGTGAAGTAATTGAAGCAACCTCCATTACGCAAACCGGGCATGACGATCGGCACGATGCCCGGTCGCGTCGACCACTTGACGACGACAGGCTCCCAGATGCCGTCGCAAGGCACTTTCCGGCCGGTCCAGATGATCGGGCCCACAGCTTCTGGAACCGCGGGCAGCTCCTCCGGAAACACCGGATACGAAAGCGTGTGGAAGTTGCGCTCATGGGCATCCGGGGACAACAGCTGTCTTGCCGAGCGCAGACGTGCGAGGTTGCCGAATCGATCGTCCGAATCGAACGGCGCATACTCCATCTGGTATTCCGATGCGTGCAGCAGTCGGGCCAGCGCGTCAATCTTCGGCGGGTACGGGGCAACCTGCCCACCGCGATCCCAGTAATCGGGATTAGGGTAGAAATACGCGTCCAGAAGGTGGTATTGCCGGTACACGTGCTTGAACGGCCCACCGCTCCGCCAGCCAATCCGGTTCCCTCGAGCCAGCTCGGTCAGCCCTCGATCGTAAGCCGCGAGAATGTCGGCGATGATCGGAAAGTGGGTGCGCTGGATGGCCTCCGGATCACCATCGGGCCACATGTTCACTGCATGCTCGTACGCGTTCGCGAAGCGCTCGAATGCCTCGCGCTTGCGCGTCCAGAGCGACAGGCTCGTCAGGCGTTGCAGCAGCCAGAAAATCTTGCGCCGGGTGGCGTCGTCCGTCATGTCGTACTGCTCGATCGTGTCGGTCATCATTGATCGTCTCGCAACGGCACCGGTTGCCTGCCCGTCATGCCCTCTCCTTTGCGTTCACGCCGGCGCAGCGTCATCGCCAAGGCCGCTGCGTTTCAACACCTCCCGCAGGCACACCGGACACACATACTCACCGGCGTCCCGCAGCCGCAGGAACATGGCCGGATCGTCGATCCGGAACGTCGAATCGACGATGTCGATATCCGGCCCGAGCACCTTGCGCAAAAACGCTTCGTCGAACCAATACTTGGGCTCGTGCTTCACACGGGCATCGATCACCCGCACGACGTGACAATCACGGATCACATCGATCGTGAGAATCGCCGTTTCGATATCCGGCGACGACCGCGTCGGCCGGATCAGCCCGTGAAGTTCGCATCGCGCGAAATCGCTCGGCCACTTTGCATTCGCCGCGACGACGGACGTATCGAACGCCTGCTCTTTCGTCGTCGGTTGATGAGGCACCTCGCCGGAACGCACGAGCAGTTCGTCCAGACACGCCAGACAGACATACGCGCGCATGCGCTCCAATGCCGCGATCTTCGGAAATGCCTTCACGTGCGCGACCCGATCGACGAAGATCGCATGGACCTCGTGCTCGTCGAGTTCGGCGCGCAACATCCACATCTCCCGGCTGTATCTCGGCCGGTCGAGCGAGACCTTCACGAGTTCACCGGGCACACACTGCCCGCGCAACCTGATGCGTGCGTCCACACCCTTCGATGTTGTCGCCGTGGAAGCGCGTCCGTGTCGATGGCAAACGATCGGTCCCATTACTCACTCCAGTTGCGAGCGCCGCTTGCGTCGCCCTGTTCTTTCTTCGGTTTCGTCGCGCCGTGGAAGACATCGAGCGATCGCACACCGCATTCATCGCGTTTCGATGACGCACTGTCTCGGCCCGCGCCAGGCGATCGCCCATTCCCCGCGCCCGGATTGCCGAGCGAAGCCCAACCGTGCCAGCCCATCGGCGGCGGCCACCACCTTCGTCACGACAACCGCAACATGGCCGGCAATCTCCGTCGCCAGCATTTCGTCGACAGGTGCCTTCATCGATCGCTTCGACCTTCGTCGTTCGTCGCGCGCCAGTCAATCCACTCGACCGCGAGCGCGAGGAGCTCCGGCAAATTGCCCGGGCCGCCGTAGCCGGCGAATTCAGCGCTGGTCGCACGCACGGATATCCAGTCCGACTCGTTGCGCTCGATCGACAGATCGATCACCTTGCCGGACGTCGCGCCGTCGAGCTTCACCTTCCATCCCGGATTGTCCAGCGTGACGACCTCGATGCCGTGCGCGTGTTCCCAGACGCCATCGCAACGCGATTCGTACCAGCGCTGCAGCGCAGTCAAAGAATCAATCATGTGCCTGTGCCTCTCGTCATCCGGTTCACACCGTTGCGAGCCATCTGACGATGTCTTCGATGTCTTGGCGAGACAGCTTTCCGACGCGATCGACAAACACCCCGTAGTCGAGATCGAACTTCACGTTGAATCGCTCGCCTTTGTAGCGGCAGCACAGGACGTCGGCTTCCGGGATCGACACGCGTTGATCGAACACGATGTCGCCCGGATGTTGCTGCATTCGATGCACGACTGTGTCGATGTCGAGCGTGTCGAGCCTGGACAACGAAGAATCGTTCATGTGTCGTGAGCCTGTCCGCCGGGCCTTTGCATCCTGGATGCCCGCGATTCTACAGACATGACGGTTCGCACATCACCCACGCGCTTCACAGCTTCCCGATTCGTTCTTCTGTTCGCCGCACGCAGTGCATATCCCGGGCTGATCACAGTCGACGGACTGTGCTTATCCAAAGGTGTTAACAGAGTTCGTATATATACGTAGTGATAGTTAACAAGCGCTGTGCCTCACAGTGGATAACCTCCGTAACGCACTGAATTTTCAGCGCGAAGCGGGATGCATAACCATGGGTGTCGCACGTGAACAGCTCCGCGCAGCACAGAACAACTTTTCGTCGATTCACAGACTCGCCGACATATCCTCAATCGTTCCACTGTGAATCCAGAGGCTTGCCGGACGGTTATCCAGAGGGCAATGTGGATAACATCACCGCGCATCGACACGTTTTGCTGTGATGCGAAGCGGTGAAGGCGACGTGCCCGGCATCGCCAGGCACCGTCGATCGTTTGCCCCCGCACGCGCCGATTCAAAAAATTTTCACGAAAGGGCTTGTGCTCCTCAAAAACCCTCTCTATAATTCGCGGCTTCTTAGGCTCGTAGCTCAGTTGGTTAGAGCACCACCTTGACATGGTGGGGGTCGTTGGTTCGAATCCAATCGAGCCTACCAACGAACAAAATGAAGGGGTCCGGCAGCGCAAATTGCCTACAGGCAACGCGGCTCGCCAAACATACAAACGCCACGCGGCAACCTCGCGTGGCGTTTTTCTTTTTCCGGCCGAAACAACGCGAAACGACGCATATCGCCCCGATGCGTTGCGCGATCCACGGCATCGCATCTCCACCGACATCCTGGCCCGTGACGCTACGACCTGCGCTGCACGGCGGGTAGAATCGTGTGCGACCGAAGCGGCTGCGCCGTTCGATTTTCACCGCATCCGACCACATCAAAACAACAACGCGCGACCCGCGCGACTGAGAGCACCCGACCATGTCCGACGTCACGACCGCCGCATCGCTCGCGAGCAACGACGAAATCGCCGCTTATGTCGGCAAGAAGGCTGCCTGGTTCGAGCGGAAATGGACGATCGCCGCGTCGCGCAAGAACCGGCAGTCGTGGAACTGGGCAGCCTGTTTCCTGGGCCCGGTCTGGATGGCGTATCGATGCATGTACTGGCAGGCCGCGGCCGTCCTCGGCGCGTCGCTCGCGATCACGCTGGTCGAGCTGCTGTTCTTCCCGACATACTTCGAATCGAGCACGCTCGACCCGGTCACGATCGGGATCGCGGTTTCGCTCGGCTGGTACGGGAACGGCCTCTACAAGGCGCACGTCGAGCGCCGGATCGACAAGCTGCGCCCGAACGCGACGTCGCGCGAATCGTTTCTCGCGTTGCTGGAAGCGCAGGGCGGCACGAACTGGCTCGCGGCGACCGGTTTCGCGATCGCGACGCCGTTGCTCGGCTTCCTGATGATCGTGATCCGCAACGTCGTGGTCGGCACGTATTGATTGAACGAGCACGAGCGCGAGCACGCACCGGCGGCCGGTAAAGCAGGGCGGCAGGGCGGTGAACAGCGCGCATCGCGGCCGTGCCTGCGCACGGCACCCGACGCGCAATCCCGCCACACTCAATGCAGATGCTTCAACTTGTCAGGATTGCGCACGACATAGATCGCAACGATCTTTCCGTCCTCGATCTCGAGCGCCGTGGTCTGCAGCTCGCCATCGGATTCCAGCGTGACGAAACCCGGCAGCCCGTTGATGAACCCGGCACGCACGAGCTTCGATGCATGTGTCGCAAACAGCTCGGCCAGATACTCGTGCACCTTCATCACGCGTTTGAAGCCGAACACCGGCTTGCCCGCCGCCGAGCGCTTGCCGCCACCGTCCGAATGCAGGCTCACGTCCTCGGCGAGCATCGCGCCGAGCGTGCGCATGTCGCCGCTGCGTGACGCGGCAAAAAACGCTTCCGCCAATTCGATCCCGTGCTGTTTCTCGACATGAAAGCGCGGCCGCGCCTCGCGCACATGCGTGCGGGCTCGCGCGGCGAGCTGCCGGCACGCGGCAGGGTCGCGCTGGATCGTCGTGGCCACTTCGTCGAACTCGAGGCCGAACACGTCGTGCAGCAGGAAAGCCGCGCGTTCGAGCGGCGAGAGCCGTTCGAGCGCGAGCAGCAGCGGCAGCGTGACGTCTTCCTGTTCGTCTTCCTCGACGACCGGCTCGGGCAGCCACGGGCCGATATAGGTCTCGCGCTGGTGCCGTGCGGACTTCAGCTGGTCGAGGCACATGCGCATCACCATGCGGCGCAGGAACGCCTCGGGCACGCGCACCTCGGTACGGTCGACGTCCATCCAGCGGATGAACGCTTCCTGCACCATGTCCTCGGCATCCGCGACGGAACCGAGCATCCGGTACGCAACGCGGATCAGCGTGCGACGCAGCGGGTCGAAGCTCGCCGCCGCGTCGGCCTGTGCTTCGGCGCTGCCCCTGGCCGGGTCGAGGGTCGCCATCAGTCCACCATCTTCGCGGCGGCGGCCTTCGCGTCGGCCGGGTCGATCCACAGCCCGAAGCCGACGGCGAGCCGGTTCCAGCCGTTGATCACGTTGATCATCAGCGTGAGCTTCACCTGTTCCTCCTGGCTGAAGTGGTCGTTCAGCGCCGCGTAGGCTGCTTCGTGTGCGGCGTGGCCCTCCGACAGCCGCGTGAGCGCTTCGGTCCAGCCGAGCGCCGCGCGTTCGCGGTCGGTGTAGCAGGGCGCTTCGCGCCACGCGGCGAGCAGATAGATGCGCTGCTCGGTCTCGCCTTGCTCGCGCGCCTCGGCCGTGTGCATGTTAATGCAGTTCGCGCACGCGTTGATCTGCGATGCGCGGATCTTGACGAGCTCGATCAGCGTCGGCTCGAGGCTCCCGGCAGCGGCGACCGATACGGTCATCCAGCTCTTCATCAGTGCGGGGGCGGCGGCAAACGGATTGAGTTTCGCAGTCATGGTCCTTCTCCTTTCGTGTGGGTTCCGATGACATGACGAGCGAGCCCCCCGCGTGTGTGACATCGGCGAAAAATTTTTTCGAAGCGCGTTTGGCCGCGGACCCGGACGAAGGGCGGGGCGGTTCATCGTCGTGCCGGTCGTGGTGCACGCACACGTTCGTCAGACAAATCCGGGCATCTCGGGGCATTCACTCACGATCGCTGCGCGGATGTCATGGGGCGTCAGCAGCCCGCCAGCGCGGACCAGCGCGTCGCGCACGGCGTTCACGCCCGAACCGGCAGGCCTGCCCGGCGTGTCACGCGTGCGGCACGCGCGCAGCCAACACTTTCATTTCTCTTTCGTTCGCGTTTCACCGGCATCCCGATTCGCAGCATTCACATTTCTGGACCATACTGTTCTGCACGGGCAGATGAAGTGACGCCGCATTCGCGGCCCGGCGCGCGCGCCGGCTGCCCGTCGACGCAGCAGCAGGTTGCACGTCAGCCGCGCGCATCATGCGCAAGGCTTTCCCTTTTCCGGCAACGCAACGCAGCGAATCGCGACGTGGACGGTAAACCGATGAGCCTCCTTGCATCACAGCTTCAGCGCCGTTACCAGGACGTGCGCACCCATAGCGTCGCGTTGACCGCGACGCTGTCCGCCGAAGACCAGGCCGTGCAGTCGATGCCCGACGCGAGTCCGACGAAATGGCATCTCGCGCATACGACCTGGTTCTTCGAAACCGTCGTGCTGATGCGCCGCGTGCCCGGCTACGCGCCGTTCGACGACGCATTCCAGTTCCTCTTCAATTCCTATTACGAAGCGCTCGGCCCGCGCCATCCGCGGCCGCAGCGCGGGCTGCTCACGCGCCCGTCGCTCGACGAGGTGCATGCGTACCGGCAATACGTCGACGACGCGATGCTGCGCGCGCTGGCCGGCGCCGATGCGGCGCTGCTCGATACGATCGCGCCCGAGATCGTGCTCGGCCTGCATCACGAGCAGCAGCACCAGGAACTGATCGTCACCGACATGCTGCACGCGTTCTCGTGCAACCCGCTGAAGCCGGCGTTCCGGCCGCGCAACGGGACGGACGCGGACGCAATGGCCGCGGGCGATGCGGGCGCGCTGCACTGGCTTCACCAGCCGGGCGGGCTCGTCGAGATCGGCCACGACGGCGATGCGTTCTCGTTCGACAACGAACGGCCGCGTCATACGGCGCTCGTGCGGCCGTACGAGATTGCGAACCGCCTCGTGACGAACGCGGAGTTCGCGGCGTTCGTCGCCGACGGCGGCTACACCCGCCCCGAGTTCTGGCTGTCCGACGGCTGGGCCACGGTGCAGCGGGAAGGGTGGCAAGGGCCCGCGTACTGGCTGCCCGACGACGACGATGCGGCCGCCACGCGCGTCCGTCGCACGTTCGGCCTGCACGGCATCGAACCGCTCGCGCCCGACGCACCGGTGTGCCACGTGAGCTTCTACGAAGCGGCCGCGTACGCGGAATGGGCCGGCGCCCGCCTGCCGACCGAATTCGAATGGGAAGCCGCGTTCCCCGCCGAAGGCATCCGGCAGATGCTCGGGCACGTGTGGCAATGGACGCGCTCGTCCTACGAGCCGTACCCGGGCTTTCGGCCGCTCGCGGGCGTCGCCGCCGAATACAACGGCAAGTTCATGGTCGGCCAGCAGGTCCTGCGCGGCAGCAGCATCGCGACGCCGCCCGGGCACGAACGGCCGACGTACCGCAATTTCTTTCCGCCGGCCGCGCGCTGGCAATTCACGGGGGTGCGACTTGCGCGAGACGTCTGACCAGACGGCCACGAGCGGTGGCCAGCAACCCGCCCGCGATTCGCGGCCGAGCGCGTTCGAGCGCGACCTGATCGACGGACTGTCGCGTACGCCGCGCAGCATTCCGCCGAAATACTTCTACGATGCGGCCGGCTCCGCGCTGTTCGATCGCATCTGCGAACTGCCCGAGTATTACCCGACCCGTACCGAGCTCGGCATCCTGCGCGATCGCGCGGCCGAGATCGTGCGGCGCGTCGGCCCGCATGCGGAACTCGTCGAATTCGGCGCGGGCTCGCTCGAGAAGATCCGCGTGTTGCTCGACGCGTTCGCCGGCAACTATGCGAACGCGCCGGCGCGCTACGTGCCGGTCGACATCTCGGCGGACTACCTGCACGGTGCGGCCGCGCGGCTGCGGTCGGCCTATCCGTGGCTCGACGTCGCGCCGCTCGCGGCCGACTACACGAAGGCCGAGCAGCTGGCCGCGCTGACCGCGACACCGGCGCGGCGCATCGGTTTCTTTCCGGGCTCGACGATCGGCAATTTCTCGCGGGACGAAGCCGACGCATTCCTGCGCGATGCCGCACGGCTGCTGCGCGGCGGCGGCCTGCTGGTCGGCGCCGATCTCGTGAAGGACGCGCGCACGCTGCACGACGCGTACAACGATGCGCAGGGCGTCACCGCGCAGTTCAACCTGAACCTGCTGGTGCGCGCGAACGCGGAGCTCGGCGCGGATTTCGACGTCGACGCGTTCTCGCATTGCGCGTTCTACGACAGCGAGCGGCAGCGCATCGAGATGCATCTCGTCAGCGATATCGCGCAGACGGTGCACGTGCGCGGCCACGCGTTCCGCTTCGACGCCGGCGAGCGCATCCATACGGAGAATTCGCACAAGTTCACGATCGACGGCTTCCATGCGATCGCGCGCCGCGCGGGATTCGCGCCCGATACCGTGTGGACCGACGCGGACAACCTGTTCAGCGTGCACTGGCTGCGCAGCGTCGACGATATCCGCGCGTAACGCCCGCTGTTGCGAACCGCTCGCGTCGCGCGGTGCGGGCGGTTCGCGTCCCGCGCACGCCGGCGAGCTCGATCGAATCGCCCGGTTTCGTGCCGAAACGCCCTTTTTACCGGCCCGATGCATCGCCGCAACGGTGTTTCGAGTATGGCCTCTCCCTTGTCCCGCAAGGCTTTGCAGGCATCCGTAAACGTCCGTTACCTGTCTCGCATACCCGTTTCACCTGTGTCTGTGTCCGGTGCCTAGACTCCGAACCGTATTCACATGACGCACGACACGTGCAGGGAGTCGCGAGATGAGCAAGAAACTTATTCTCGGTGCAGTTCTCGGTGTAGCGGCGCTGGCAGCTTCGGGGGTCGCGTCGGCCCACGTCGACCTGTCGGTCGGCATCGGCGTGCCGGGCGTCTACGCGGCGCCGGCACCGGTCTACGTCGCGCCGCCGCCGCCTGTCATGTACGCGCCGGTCGGCTACCGCGATGACGGCTGGCGTGGCGATGGCTGGCGTCGGCGCGAATGGCGCGAACACGAGTGGCGCCGCCGTGAATGGCGCGAGCACGAGTGGCGCGACCATGGCGGCTGGCGCGGCGGCCGCTGGGACTAAGCGGCCCGGCTGATCACCACGAGAGGAGAGTGACAACATGATGCCCATTCGTCACATCAGGCTGTGTGCCGCCGCCGCTGTCATGGCGCTCGCAACGATCGGCAGCGCGCATGCGGCGGGCTGCATGAAGGGTGCGGTGGTCGGCGGGGTCGCCGGCCACTACGCGGGGCACCACGCGGTCGTCGGTGCGGTCGGCGGCTGTATCGTCGGCCACCACATGGCGAAGAAGCAGGCGCAGGAGCAGGCCGCGCAGCACAAGGGCGCCGCGCAGGGCATGCAGCCGCCGCAGTAAGCACTTCACCACCGGGGCGGCGCCCACGCGCCGCCACCGCCTGCTTCGTTCCCCGTTCATGCAACACCCGGATTGATCCGACGAATGTGCGCCGCGCGCATCGTTACGATCATTTACAACGTCGTGTGGCGCGAATTTGGCGCGTTCATAGAATGCAGTCACACGAACGCGCTCCAGGGAGCACAAGATGAAACAGCAACGATATCTGTCCGTATTGACGGCCGCGCTGCTCGCGCTCGGCTCGGTGTCCGCCTACGCGGCGGCCGGCGGCAATGGCGGTGGCAACGGTGGCGGTCATGGCGCAGGCGGCTCGGGCGGCAACGCGGGCGGCATGTCCGGCGGCCACATGAGCGGCCAGGCGCTGAGCAACTCGAACGGCATGCACGCGGGGGACCGCGACAAGGGCCTGTCGCGCGCAGCCGACCGCTCGGATACGATCGCCGATCGCGCCGGCGTGCAGCCGGGTCGCGGTCACACGCATGGGCAAACGCATGGCCATACCACGCATGCGTCGACGTCCACGCATCGTTCGCATCACAACGCATTCGGCCGCACGCTGTAAGCGCGGCGCACGCATGCGGGAAAAGGGCGCTTCGGCGCCCTTTTTTCATCGAGGCAACGCATCGCCGCCGTCGCGCGGAAACGTCGTGCCGACCGGATTTGCAACCAGCCGTAACCGCGTCGTACTCGTACAGGAATAGGGATCGCCTTCACGCGGTTGACGGAAGAGAAACCGTCGCGTGAAGAGGGCGCGGCGAGGGTGTCCGGCACGTTCACCAACGCAGAAAAAAGGGCGGCTCATCGCCGCCCTTCGTATCACCGCCCGGCGCCTGCCACCGGCACCGCAGGTTCGAACAACGCATCGGCCTGCCTGACGCGCACGAAGCGCGCCGCGCCGTCGCCGTCCACCAGTGCACGGAAATGCGCTTCGCCGCACGCGAGCTTCGCACGCTCGTGCTCGCTTGGCACATGGCCGTCCGTATTCGGCGTATCGACGACGAAGTACAGCCGCTCGCCGCCGTCCTGCTCCGCGAGCACGGCCCAGTCCGGGTGATAGCTGCCGAGCGGTGTCTGCACGCGGAACCACGCGGGCAGCTTCGCGTACAGCTTCACGCCGTCGTGCGCCTCGAGCGCATCGGCGAACGCGCGCTCCGCGTCCGTCTCGCACACGACCGCTTCGTGGATCGACTTCTGCGCGTCGGGCCGCAGGTTGCGCAGGTAACCCGTCAGCGCCTCGCTTTCGAACGATTCGAGCGCATGCACATGGCGCTCGCCGAGCTTGCGATACGCGATGCCCGCGACGAGCGCGAGCCGCTTGCAGCGGTTGATCGCATCGGCCGCGACCGCGATGAATTGCTGCGGATTCACGCGAAAATCGTCGAGCCGGCCGCTGTCGGCCAGGATCGTCGCAAGCGAACGGCGCGTGAGCTGCGTGCGGTCCTGCAGCTCGGTGAGCAGGTCGGGCAGCGGCAGCTCGCCTTCGTCGAGCAGCACCGTACCAGCGCCGGCCACCTCGATCGCCTCGATGCCGGCCTTGCCGATATCGATCTCGGCCTTGCGCCACTGCAGCCGGGCGCGCGCGATGTCCGGCGCGTCGTGCAGCGCGGCCGCGCAGTCGCGCACGAGCTTCGCGTTGTCGAACTCGACGCGGTACACGGTGCGATGACGGATGCGGTCCCACAACGCGCGGAAATCCTCGCCGAACACGACGGCCTTGCCCGACGCATCGCGCCGCAGCGCGATCGCACGGCGCTCGTCCGCGTTGCGCACGGCAAAACGGCCTGACAGCTTGCGCAGCGTCGCGACGATCGGCGCGCGCAGCATCTCGAACGCCTCGGGCAGCACGAGCGCGCTCTGGCGCAGCGCATCCTTCAGCCGGTCGAGCACCTTGCCCTGCGCATCGACGTAACCCTGCTCGTGCAGATGATTCCACAGCACGCGCGACAGCTCGATGCCGAGCGCATGCGCGGGCGCGTCGCCCTCCTGGACGGGCAGCGCCGCGAACTGGTGTTCCTCGACGATCCCGAAACGGATGCCCGTATCGGCCTCGATTTCCTTCTGCAGGTTCTCCGCGAACGACTCGTAGCGCTCGGTCGCGATCACGGTGAGCGTGTTCACGCCCGGGTCGCGCACGCGTTCGCCGTCCTGGTCGACGGCGAGGCGCAACCCGCGGCCGAGCGTCTGGCGGCGCTCGCGCTCGGTCTGGATGTCGCGCAGCGTGCAGATCTGGAACACGTTCGGGTTGTCCCAGCCTTCCTTCAGCGCCGAGTGCGAGAAGATGAACTTCAGCGGCGTGTCGAACGACAGCAGCGCTTCCTTCTCGCGCATGATCAGACCGTACGCGCGTTCCGCGTTCTCGCGGGCCGCCGCGCTGCTTTCGCTCGTATCGGTCCAGCCGCCCTTGCGGTCGATCGAGAAGTAGCCGTTGTGCGCACGCTCGACTTCGAGTGCGACGTCGACGCCGTCGAACAGCGCACGGTAGGCCGGCACGCGTGCCGCGCGCGCATATTCCTCTTCGAAGATCAGCGCGTAGTCGCCCTTCACGGGCACACCGTTCTCGTCGTAGCGGCGATAACGCTCGACCGAATCGACGAAGAACAGCGACAGCACCTTCACGCCGCGCTCCGCGAGGCGCAGTTCCTTGTCGAGATGCTCGCGGATCGTGCGGCGGATCATCTCGCGCTGCACGGCGAGCGTATCGATGTCGCCGAACGCCTCGCCGAGCGACAGGAACGCCTCGCCTTCCGGATGGCGCAGCTCGACGTACTCGGCGCCCTTCACCGCATGCACCTCGCCGATCCGCAGCCCCGCATACAGCGCGCGCCGGGTCAGGCGTTCGAGATCGTCGCCGTCGGTAGCCGTCACGATCTGGCGCTTCACGCCGGCCGCCGTCGCGACGTCGAGCTCGACGCGCGCGCTGATCGCGCCACGCCGGTTCGACACGCCGACGAGCCGCACATACGGCTTGTTGTGCGCATCCTCGACGATCGCCGACGCGATCTCGATCTGCTTCACGAGCTTGCGTTCGTAAGCGTCGACCGCGTCGAGCCGGTACACCATGTGATGGCGATCGACGTGCGTGGCCGAATAGCGCAGCGTGCAGAGCGGCGCCATCGCGGCGAGCGCTTCGCGCCCGCGCCCCTCGAGCCCGCCGTCGACGCTTTGCGGCTCGTCGACGATCACGATCGGCCGCGTCGCACGGATCAGGTCGATCGGCTTCTCGCCGCCGGTCTTCTCGCTGTCCTTGTAGAGGTTGTTGATTTCCTTCTTGTTGATCGCGGCAACCGTCATCACCATGATCTGGATCGCCGCGCTCGCCGCGAAGTGGCGCACCTGGCCGAGCTTCGCGGAGTCGTACAGGAAGTAGTCGTACGGCACGCCCGCGTACAGCGCGCGGAAGTGATCCTCGGTGATGGAAAGCGTCTTGTGCACGCCTTCCTTGATCGCGATCGACGGCACGACGATCACGAACTTCGTGAAGCCGTAGCGGCGGTTGAGCTCGAAGATCGTGCGCAGGTACACGTAGGTCTTGCCGGTGCCGGTCTCCATCTCGACGGTGAAGTCGCGCGAGCCGGGCAGGCCGGACGGCGGCAGCCCGCCGCGCAGCTGCACGTCGGCGAGATTGCGCGCGAGCGCGTCGTCGGTCAGCGACAGCCGGTTGCCGACGCCTTGTTCCGACACCGCGAAGCCGAGCGAGCCTTGCGCGGCGGCCGTCGTGCCGGGCGCGGCGTTCGCGAGCACGCTGAAGTCGCCGCGATACGATTCCTGGCCGCGAAACAGGTCGCAGACGGCGTCGATCGCCTCGCGCTGGTAGTCGAGATCCGCTTCGAAATGCAGCCGCATCACAGGCTCCGCACGCGCTTCACGCCGTGCTGTTCGAGCAGCGCGGCGAGATTGAGCTTCGCAACGTCGTCCACGAAGCCGCTGTCGCGGAACAGGCACGTGACGTCGTGCGTCGTGCCGGTCGCGTCGAGCAGGTCGACGATGCCGTCGGCGAGCGGGCCCGCGTCGTCGCGCGTGATGCGCGCATCGAAGCACGCGACGATCGCGCGGCCGATCAGGTGCACGGTCTTGCCCGCCACCTGGTGATGCTCGACCGGCGTGCACAGGTCGAGGCCAAGCTTCAGCGTCAGTTCGGCGAGCAGGTCGTCTTCCGTGCGGCCGGTCTTCACGTGCTCGACGGATGCGAACAGCGCGTGGTCGAAGTCGTCGCGGCGCGGGTCCCACTCGATCACGTTGGTCGTGTCGAGCCGGTACACGCGGAAACCGAGATCGCCATAGCTTTCCGGGTAATCGCGCGCGACCTGCTGCGCGGCGCGGCGCAGGCGTTCCTTGGTGATTTCGGCGAGCGTCAGCGGCTTTTTCAGCTTCGCGCAGAAATCGGCGGCCGCCAGTTGCGTCTTGTCGCGGCGGTCGAGCGCCTCGGGCAACTGCACGAGGATGTAACGGCGCGCGCCGCCGTCGGTCGCGTTCACCTGCATCACCGCGTGGCCGGTCGAGCCGGAGCCCGCGAAGCAGTCGAGCACGATGTCGTCGCCGCGCGTGCACCAGCCGATCACGGCCGCCGCGAAATCGACCGGCTTCGGCAGGTCGAACGGGATGCCGAGCGTCTTCAGGAGCGCGTCGTCGGAGCCGGCGAACGGCAGCACCGACGGCACGTTCTCGTACATGTTCTCGTCGAGGTAGTAGATCCGCTGCGGCTGCGTGGTTTCATCCGCGCCGAACTCGATCTGGCCGCGCTCGATCAGCGCCTGCATCGTCGCGGGCGGGTTGCGCCAGCCGCGCGCCGGCATCGCGCACGGCTTGCCGGTGACCGGGTGGATCAGCGGCGTGAAATACTCTTCCGGCGCCTTCTTCTTGTTCGGCCAGGCCATCGACACGAGACGGTACACGCGCCCGTCGGCCGACAGCCGGTCGTACATCACCTCGCCGCCCGACAGGTTGGTCTGCGCCTTCATCCACGCGCGGTACGCCTTCTGCGCGTCCTTCGCGTTGCCGCTGCGGTACACGGCGTCGTGCGCGGCGTCGAGCATGCGCTGCGCATTGCGCTTCGGGCGCTTGAGCGGCGCCCGTTCGAGCAGCGTCTCGGCATTGCGCGCGAACAGCACCAGCGATTCGTGCTGGTACGCGACGCCGCGTGCGTCGCCCTTCGGGTTGCGCTTGTCCCACACGGCGACGCCCAGCTCGTTCTCCTCGCCGAAGATCTCGCGCAGCATCAGCACCAGCGCGTGCACTTCGTGCTCGTCGATGTGCACCGCGATCAGCCCTTCGTCGGACAGCAGCGCGTGCGCGAGCTTCAGGCGCGGATACATCATGTTCAGCCAGTCGGTGTGGAACCGGCCGTTCGCCTCGGTGTTGGTGCTGCGCTTCACGCCGCCCTGGGTCTGCCCGGTCATCGCCAGGTAGTGGCGGATGCTGTCGCTGAAGTCGTCCGGATAGACGAAATCGCTGCCGGTGTTGTACGGCGGGTCGATGTAGACGAGCTTCACCTTGCCGGCGTAACTCTTGTGCAGCAGCTTCATCACGTCGAGGTTGTCGCCCTCGATCACGAGATGGCGCGTGTCGTCCCACGCGACGCTGTCGTCGGGGCAGGGCCGCAGCGTGCCGGTCGACGGCGTGAGCGCGGCCTGGCGCGCGCTGCGCTTGCCATGCCAGTGGAAGCCGTAGCGTTCTTCGGCGTCGCCGACCGTGCGATCGCCGACCAGCGCCTTCAGCACGTCGATGTCGACCGACGCGCCGCCGGGGCCTTCGGTCACGAGTTCGGGGAACAGCGCCTTCAGGCGCGCGACGTTGTCGGCGGTGAAATCGGTCGACATCGCCTGCGGGCTGGCCGCATCGAGTTTCTGCATCGTCTTTTCCATCGGAGCCCGGCCGCGCGCGCCAGGACGTCGGGCGCGCTCACGGCACCGGCGGCAATGGCCACCCGGGCAAACCCGAAACGCTATCGAGTCGACCGGCCGAGGTCAAGCGCCGATGTGGGCCGAGCGTGCGGGCATCGGCCGCGATCGCCCGCCCCACGGGCCGCAAGCGGCTTCGGGCCGGTTGTCGCACGGGCGGCCGGCGGCCGTTGTCCGGGCACCCCGGAGCGCCGCGGAAAGGACGAAAAAAAGGGCACGGTCGGCGCAAAGCGCCGGCGTGCCCGCATGGAGACATCCCGGAGGGAGGGAAAGGCGGGGTACCGCAAGCCCCGCCCGGATGGCCGGCCCGCAGGTCAGAAACGCGTGCGGATGCCCGACGTCAGTTCGAGCTGGTTCTTCGCGCCGAACGTCGACGACACCGTGTAGCCGCCGTGCAGCTTCATGTAGTCGCCGGCCAGGTACACCTCGGTGCGCTTGCTCAGGTGATAGAACACCGACCCGTAGATCGTCTCCTTGAAGCCGTTGGCGACGCCGTTGGTCAGGCTGAACGCGCCGAGGTTCGCGTTCGGCGTGAAGCCGTCGGCGTTGTTCGCGGCGTTTTTGATGCGCATCTGCTGGTAGCCGAGCTCGTAGTCGAGCGCGCCCTTCGGCGCGATCTTCATCGACACGGTCCACGAATCGTCGTGACGCTGGCCGAGCGGGCCCTGGTCGCCGTTGTAGCGGAAGTAGCCGGCGTTCAGGCGCACGATGTCGAACGTGTAGTTGCCGCCGACCGAGAATGTCTGGTTCCTGAAGCCGTTGTGGTTCACGTGGTTGTAGAAGCCCGACACGTTGAACGGGCCGCCGTTGTAGCCGAGCGCGGCCTGGTACGCGGAGCCGGTCGCGAACGAGGTCGAGTTGCTGAACTGGTAGCCGGCGCTCGCGAAGATGCCGTTGCTGAACAGCTTCTTCCACGCGACGCCGTTGTTGTAGCGCGTGCCGGTCGGGCCGGCCGCGTAGAAGATCATCTGCTTGAAGTTGTTCGAGTTGGTCCAGCCGCCTTCCTCGGTCGACAGCCTCGCGGAACCGTACGCATCGCCGTAGATCGCCGCCGAGTCGCGCGCGATCGTGTTCTGGAAGCCGGCCGTCAGCTTGCCGAAGCGCTCGTCCTCGACGCCGACCCATGCGTCGCGGTCGAAGATCTGGCCTTCGTCTTCCATCTGGCCGTTCGCGACCACGAATTCGCTTTCGAGGCGGAAGATGATCTTCGTGCCGCCGCCGATGTCTTCGGCGCCTCGCAGGCCCCAGCGGCTGCCGCTGAACCACGGCTCGCCTTCGTTGCCCATCCCGATCACATGCTTGCCGTTCGCGTCGGCGTGGGTCCGGTAGGTCGGAAAGCTCAGGTCCATCAGGCCGTAGAGCTGCACGCTCGACTGCGCTTGCGCGTGGGTGCCGGCGCACAGGCCTGCCGCCGCGATGGAAAGGGCAAGGGTTTTTCGTTTCAAGATCGTCTCCTCCGAGCTGCCGCATTGAAATCTGTTCGTTGGCAGTACGCAATGTATGCCGGATGTTGACGGCCACAGCGAGGGGGCCGACATCTAGCATCGTAGAGGGGGCAATCCTTCACGCCGCTTTCCCGGACTCGGGAATCGGATCGGTGAAAACACCGAACGCGCAACGATCACGGCGCGGGCAGGCGTGCGCAAGCGGGCCTGCCGGGTGTCCGGCTGGCCTGGCAAAATCTTTCGTGCTACGAATCGACGTCCGGTGCGACGGGGGCGTGCCCGTCAGTCGTGCGCGCTCTTCATGCGCAGGATGTAACCCAGCCCGCGCAGCGTGATGATCTCGGCCGTGCTGCCCGCGAGATGCTTGCGCAGCCGGTGAATATAGATGTCGATCGCGTCGGCGCTGGGCTCGTCGTCGAGCGCGAACACGCTGTCCATCAGCCGCGCCTTCGACACCGTCTTGTTCTGCTGCAGCATCAGTGTCTCGAGGATCGCGTGCTCGCGGCGGCGCAGCGCGAGCACCGTTTCGCCGCAGCGGAATTCGCGCGTGCCGAACGCATAGACGAGATCGCCGCACACGAGCTGCGTCGTGCCGACGCCGGCCTGCCGGCGGATCAGCGCGCGAATCCGTGCGACCAGCTCGCGCGATTCGAACGGCTTCACGACGTAATCGTCGGCGCCTGCGCCGAAACAGTCGACCTTGTCGTCGACCGAGCCGTGCGCGGTCAGCATCAGCACCGGCACGTTGTCGTTGCGGCGGCGCAGCCGCGCGAGCACTTCCTTGCCGCTGATGCCCGGCAGGCGCATGTCGAGCAGCACCGCGTCGTAGCGTTCGGTCTTCAGCACCGTGTCGGCGCGCTCGCCGTCGCCGACGGAATCGACCGCGAAGTCCTCGCCGCGCAGCAGGTTCACGATCCAGTGCGCGAGTTCGGCGTTGTCTTCGACCAGCAGGAGTTTCATGGCGACTTCTCTTCAGGCGTAGGCGGGCAGCCGCACGGTCACGACGATACCGCGATTGCCGGCCCCCGGCGCGAGCGACGCGCTGCCGCCGTGCGCCTGCGCGATTTCACGGACGATCGCGAGCCCGAGGCCCGAGCCTTCGGTGTCGGCCGACACGCGGTAGAACCGCTTGAACACGTGCGGCCGCGCTTCGGCCGGGATGCCGGGGCCGTTGTCGATCACGTCGAGCACGATCGCGTCGCCGTCGCGGCGTGCGGCCACCGTCACGCAGCCGCCGGGCTGCGTGTAGCGCACCGCGTTGTCGACGAGGTTCATCACCAGCGCGGTCAGCAGGCTGTCGCTGCCCGCGACGTCGAGCCGCTCGCCGAGATCGGCGCCGAGATCGATATTGCGCCGCTGCGCGAGCACGATCGTTTCCTCGAGCACGCTCGATACCACGGCCGCGAGATCGACGCGCTGGGTCAGCAGCGTCGACGGCGTGGCCTCCGCATGCGCGAGCAGCAGCAGCTTGTCGGTCACGTCGGCCATCTTGCGGCTGCTGCGCTGCATGCTGTCGAGCACCGACGCGAGCTCCGGGTCATCGTGCCCGCGCCGCTGCGCGTACTGGATCTGCGTGTCGAGCACCGCGATCGGCGTGCGCAACTGGTGCGCGGCATCCGCGATGAAGCGGCGCTGCGTGGCCGTGTGCATGTTCAGGCGCGCGATGCACTGGTTGATCGCATCGACGATCGGCCGCAGCTCGTTCTGCAGCCGCTCGGGGCGGATCGGCTCCAGCTCCATCGGCCCGCGGTCGGCCACGTCGTCCTTCAGCTTCATCAGCGGGCGCATCTCGAAGGTGAGGCCGAGGTACACGAGCCCCATCGCGAGCATCAGCATCAGCGACAGGCGCACGAGCTGCGGCCGCCAGATCGTGGCGACCATCGCGCGATGCGAGCGCGTCGTCTTCGCGACGACCACCGTGACCGTCTCGACCTGCCCTTCGTCGTACAGCTGGCGATCGTAGGCCACCGCGCGCAGCGGAACGCCGTCGAGCGACGTGTCGTACAGCGTCGGCTCGACGCCGTGCCGCGCGGGCACGTCGAGCGCCGGCGTGCCGGCGAGCAGGCGGTCGTGCCCGTCGATCACCTTGTAGAACACCGAATCGCGCGACGGTGATTCGAAGATCTCCAGCGCGGCCGGCGGCACGTCGGCGACCGGCAACCCGTTGCGCCATTCGACGTCCTCGCCGATCGTGCGCGCGGATGCGACGAGCGCGCTGTCCTGCACGAGCGCGGCCGTGGTCCGCGCGGTGTCGTACGACATCGCGCCCGCGATCAGCACGAACACCGCGAGCGGCAGCAGCAGCCACCACAGCAATCGCCCGCGCAGGCTGTGCGCCATCCTGTTGCGCTCCTTCTCCGGAATGCCGAACCGCGCCGGGAGCGCCGGCGCGGTCGGAAGTGTCATGTCAGGCGTGCGCCGGCGGCGTTCAGAACGCCGCGGGGCGCCACTTCAGCAGCCGCTTCTCGAGCCAGGTCAGCAGGTAGTCGGCGGCCAGCGCGACCACGGCCAGCACGATCATCGCCGCGAACACGCCGCTCGCGTTGAACGCGCCCTGGGCGGTGGAGATTAGCAAACCGATGCCCTGCTTGGAACCCAGGAATTCGCCGACGACCGCGCCGACCAGCGCGAAACCGAAGCTCACGTGCAGGCTCGCGAGAATCCATGAGAGTGCGGACGGGATCACCACCGACGTCGTGATCTGCCGGCGCGACGCGCCGAGGATCTGCGCGTTCGCGATCAGGTAGCGGTCGGCTTCGCGCACGCCCTGGAACGCGTTGCCGAACACGACGAAGAACACCATCACGACGGCCAGCGCGATCTTCGACGCCATCCCGAGGCCGAGCGCGATCACGAAGATCGAGCCGAGCACGACGCGCGGAATCGAGTTCGCGATCTGGATGTACAGGCCGAACACGTCGGCCATCAGCTTGTTGCGGCCGAGCACGATCCCGCAGATCACGCCGGCCACCGAGCCGATCAGGAAGCCGATCGTGGTTTCCTCGAGCGTCACCCACACCTGCGTGAGCAGCGGCCCTTGCGACGTGCCGTTGACGAACCAGTCCTGGATCTGCGCGAAGATCAGCGTCGGCTGCGAGAAGAAGAACGGGTCGATCCACTTGAGCCGCGCGGCGAGTTCCCAGCCGCCGAGCACGACGACGAGCACCGCGATCCGCAGGCCGATGATCAGTTGCCGGCGGCGGCGCAGCCGGGTTTGCGCGGCGCGCGACTCATCGTCGAGCGTCGTCGCCGGGATGGCGGTGGGGGGAAGCGTCATGTCGGTCATGCTCCTGTCCTTGCTGTCCTTGCCGTGCGGCGTATGCGTCAGCCGATCTGCACTTCTTCGCGCAGGTCGTGCCAGATGTCCTTGGAAATTTCGATGAAGCGCGTGTCGTAGCGGATCTCCGACGTGACGCGCGGGCGCGGCAGGTCGATCTCGTACACGCGCTTGAGCGTCGCGGGGCGCGCGGTCAGCACGAACACGCGGTCGGCGAGCGCGATCGCCTCCTCGAGGTCGTGCGTGACGAACACGACTGAGCCCTTGTTCGCGGACCAGAGCTGCAGCAGCTCGTCCTGCATCAGCGTGCGCGTCTGCATGTCGAGCGCGGAGAACGGCTCGTCCATCAGCAGGATTTCCGGCTGATTGATGAAGGTCTGCGCGAGCGCGACGCGCTTCCTCATCCCGCCGGAGAGCTGGTGCGGGTAGTGCTTCGTGAACTTGTCGAGGCCGACCTTGCGGATCCATTCCTCGGCCTGCGCATACGCGACGTCCTTCGAGCGGCCGCGAAACAGCGGGCCCGCCGCGACGTTGTCGATCACGTTGCGCCACGGGAACACCGCGTCGGCCTGGAACACGAAGCCGATGCGCGGATCGATCCCGTCGACCGGGCGGCCCATCACGCGCACTTCGCCCGACGCGGGCTTGAGCAGCCCGGTGATCAGGTTCAGCGTCGTCGACTTGCCGCACCCGGTCGGCCCGACGATCGCGATGAACTCGCCGCGCGCGACGCTCATGCTGAAGTCGCGCAGCGCGACGGTGGCCTTGCCTTCCGGCGAAATGAAGCGGCACGACACGTTGCGAAACTCGATCGCCGGTGTGCTCGGGGAGACTGCCTGGTTCATCGCATTCGTCCTGCGGGTGAGGAGGGCGCCGCACCGTGGCGACGCCGGGCCGGTCAACCGGGCCGGAACGGGGCACGCAAGGCGGCGGGATCGCCGCCGCCCGCGCCGCTATCGGGATCGATCACTTCGCATTCACGAAATCGTTCGTGTAGGTGCGCGCCAGGTCGATATGCTTGCCCTTCACCGACGGGTTGAATGCCGACAGCACCTTCAGCACGGTGGCCGGTCCGTCGGCCGGCATCCTGCCGTCGGCGGTGTACATCGGCAGCGACGCCTTCAGCGCGCTCACGTACAGCGCCTTGTCCTTCTGGTAGTCGGCCGGCATCTTCGCGGCGATTTCCTCGGCGCTGTGCGTGTGGATGAACTGCATCGTCTTCGCGAACGCATGCGCCAGCCTGGTCGCCTGCGCCTTGTGCGAATCGGCCCAGGCCGACTGCACGTACAGGCTCGCGGCCGGGTAGGTGCCGCCGAGCGCCGCGCGCGTGCCTTCCAGCGTGCGCAGGTCGACCAGCACCTTCGCGTCGCCCATCTTCTCGAGCGCGGATACCGTCGGCTCGGTCGTCATGCCGGCGTCGATGCGGCCCTGCTTGATCGCGGCGATGAAGCTCGCGTCGGCGCCGACCGGCAGCATCGTGTACTGCGTCGACGGCACGCCTTGCTGCAGCGCGAGATATTGCGTGAGGAAGCTGGTCGACGAGCCGAGGCCCGTCACGCCGAGCGTCTTGCCCTTCGAATCGGCCATTGACTTGAAGGTCGGCGCGGCCTTGGTCGACACCATCTCGACTTCGCCCGGCACCTGACCGAACACGGCGATCGCCTTCACGTCCTTGCCCTTGCTCTGCAGGTCGATCGTGTGGTCGTAGAAGCCGACGACGCCCTGCACGGCGCCCGCGAGCAGCTCGTTTTCCGCGTCGACGCCGGCCGGCTGCGACAGCAGCTCGACGTCGAGCCCTTCGTCCTTGAAGTAGCCGAGTTCCTGCGTGAGCCGCGCGGGCAGGTAGATGAGCTTCGCGATCCCGCCGACCATGATCGTGATCTTGCCGCCGTCATCGGCGAGGGCGGGGTGGGCGGCAAGCGCGCAGCTCAGGCTGGCTGCCACGGCGAGGGTGCGCAGGATGGGTCGCATCGGGTTGTCTCCGTTCGTTGTATTCGTCAGGCGCGATGCTTGCTGCATCGTTGCGACGAGTATAGGGACGTGAAACCTTCCGCAACCTTTCGCGGGACAGTGGAACCTTTAGGGGTTTTCCAGCAACGGGGGGCCGGAACAGGCAGCCAACGGGGGCGGGATGCGCTCAGCGCCAGCCGGTCAGCACGCGCCCCATCGCATCGATCCCCATGTCGAACAGGTGCGACACGAACGGCACGAGGTTGGGCACCATCAGCTGCACGAGCAACAGCCCGACGAGCATCGTGACGGGAAAGCCGATCTGGAACACGCCGATCTGCGGTGCCGCGCGGTTCAGGATGCCGAGCGCGAGGTTCGTGATCAGCAGCGCCGCGACCACCGGCAGCGAGAGCAGCAGCCCCATCTCGAACACCGTCGTGCCGAACGCGGCGAGCGTGCGCCAGCCGGGCGCGTGCAGCAGGTCGGCCGACACCGGCAGCGACTGGAACGACGCGGTGAGCGCGGCGAACACCTGCAGGTGGCCGTCCACCGCGAGGAACGCGAGCATCGCGACCGCGTTCAGGAAGCGGCCCATCACGGGCGTCGCGCCGCTCGTGTGCGGATCGAAGAAGGTGGCGAAGCCGAGCCCCATCGACAACCCGATGAAGTCGCCGGCCGCCTCGACGGCCGCGAACACGATCTGCATCGTGAAGCCCATCGCGGCGCCGATCAGGAACTGCGTGACGAGGATCCAGATGCCCTGCGCGGAAAACACGGTGACGTCCGGCATCGCGCCGAGCGTCGGCGCGACGACCAGCGCCATGAACGCCGCCAGGCCGATCTTCACGCGCGCGGGCACCGATGCGTGGCCCACGACGGGCGCGGTCGCGACGAGCGCGAGCATCCGCACGAACGGCCACAGGAACGCCGTGAGCCAGCCGTTGAGCTGCGCGTAGGTAACCGAGAACATCGCCGCCGGATCGTGCGCGCGCGGCTCAGCCGACGCCAAGCGTCGCGACGTGCAGCAGCGTCTGCCGCAGGTAGTCGAGCATCGTCGTCATCATCCACGGACCGGCGATCACGAGCGTCGCGGCGACCGCGAGCAGCTTCGGGATGAACGACAGCGTCGCTTCGTTGATCTGCGTCGCGGCCTGGAACAGGCTCACGACGAGGCCGACCGCGAGCGCGACCAGCAGCAGCGGGGCGGAGAGCAGCAGGCCGACCATCATGGCCTGGTGCGCGAGGGTCATCACCTGTTCGGGCGTCATCGTGCGTTTCCTCCGCGGCTTACGTGAAGCTCTGCGCGAGCGAGCCGATCAGCAGCTGCCAGCCGTCGACCAGCACGAACAGCATCAGCTTGAACGGCAGCGACACGGTGGACGGCGACACCATCATCATCCCCATCGACATCAGCACGCTCGCGACGACCATGTCGATGATCAGGAACGGGATGAAGACCGTGAAGCCGATCTGGAAGCCGGTCTTCAGCTCGCTCGTGACGAACGCGGGCACCAGCAGCGACAGCGGAACGTCTTCCGGGCCCTGCATCGGCGCGGCCTTCGAGATCTTCGCGAACAGCGCGAGATCGGTCTCGCGGGTCTGCTTCAGCATGAAGGTCTTGAACGGCGCGACGCCGCGCTGCACGGCCTGCTCCATCGGCATCGAGCCGTCGGAAAACGGCTTGTAGCCGTCGTTGTAGGCCCGGTCGAGCACCGGCGACATCACGAAGAAGGTGAGGAACATCGCGAGGCCGACGAGCACCTGGTTCGGCGGCGTCGTCGCGGTGCCGAGCGCCTGGCGCAGCAGCGACAGCACGATGATGATGCGCGTGAAGCTCGTCATCATCAGCAGCATCGCCGGCAGGAACGACAGCATCGTGAGCAGCAGCATCGTCTGCACGCTCAGCGAATAGGTGGTGCCGCCGTGCGGGCCCGGGCTCGCGTTGAACGCGGGCAGGCCGTTCGCCTGCGCGCATGCGAGCGCGGGGGCGAGGCAGAGGATCAGCACGGGCGCGAAGCGCGCCGCGCGATGCAGGAATGCGTGTTTCATCGGAATGCGGGATCGGAAAGAGGGCGCGGCGCCATGTCAGCGGTCCTTCCCGCGACCGAGGCGCTTCGCGGCTTCGCCCGCGAGCGCGTCGCGAAACCGCGAGCCGAACGTGCCGGGCAGGCCGCCTTCGGACGGCGCGGCGCCGGAAGGTGCGCCGGTCGAGGCGGTCGTCGCGCCGGCCGCCGCCGAACCGGCCGGCAGCGCATGCAGCAGTCGCACGTTGCCCGGCGCGACGCCGAGCACGAGCCAGGTGTCGCCGATCTCGACGATCGTCGCGCTTTCCTTGGCGCCCACCGCGACGCTCGACACGACCTTCAGCGGGCCGCCGCGGCGCACGTGCTGGAAGCCGAAGCGGCGCGCGAGCCACGCGCATGCGAACACGAGACCGATCACGACCGCGAGCCCGACGAGGGTCTGCAGCACCGCGCCGATGCCCAGCGACGGCGCGGCCGAACCGACGGTCACGCTCGACGCGATCGCCCCGGCGTTGTTCACCGCGTTCATGTCGGCGGCACCGGCCGGTGCGCACGCGAGCGACGCCGCGATGGCCGCGACAGCCGCCACCGCGCTCGCGACGCGCGCACGGCGGCCGGGCTTCGCCACGTTCATCGATTCAGCTTCCGGATGCGTTCGGCCGGCGTGATGATGTCGGTCAGGCGGATGCCGAACTTGTCGTTGACGACCACCACCTCGCCCTGCGCGATCAGGCAGCCGTTCACGAGCACGTCCATCGGCTCGCCGGCCATGCCGTCCAGCTCGACGACCGAACCCTGCGCGAGCTGCAGCAGGTTGCGGATCGCGATCTTCGTGCGGCCGAGCTCCACGGTCATCTTGACCGGGATGTCGAGGATCATCTCGATGTCGTTGTGCGTCGAGCTGGCCGCGGCCTTCGACAGCGGCTGGAACACGCCGGCGCCCGTCGCGCCCGGCTGCACCGGCTGCTGGTTCTGCTCGGCGAGCGCGGCGGCCCAGTCGTCCATGCCCGGATCTTCCTCCGCTGCGGCCGGCGCCGCCTGCGCGGCGGCGGCCGAGGCCGCGAGGGCCGCGTCGGCCATCGCTTGCGCGTCGTCCTCGGGCGTCTGGTTCAGCTCACTCATATCCACCTTCCTTCATCGAATCGCCCGCGCTGATCATCTTCTGCACGCGCAACGCATATTGACCATTGAAAATTCCGTAGCCGCATTCCATCACCGGCACACCGTCGACCTTCGCGGTGATCGTGTCCTCGATCTCCAGCGGCAGCACGTCGCCCGCGCGCAGGTTCAGGATCTTCTCGAAGGTCGACGAGATTTCGGCGAGATTCGCGGTCAGCTCGACCTCGGCGGCCTGCACCTGCTGCGACAGCACACGCACCCAGCGGCGGTCGACTTCGAGCGCCTCGCCCTGGATCGGCGATGCGAGCACGTCGCGGATCGGCTCGACCATCGAGTACGGCATGCAGATGTGCAGCGTGCCGCCCGTCGGCCCGAACTCGATCGAGAACTGCGTGACGATCACGATCTCGTTCGGCGTCGCGACGTTCGCGAACTGCGTGTGCATCTCCGAGCGCACGAATTCGAACTGCAGCGGCCGCACGCTCTTCCACGCGGTCGTGTAGTGCTCGAACACCAGGTTCAGCAGCTTGCCGATGATCCGCTGCTCGGTGGCCGTGAAATCGCGGCCCTCGACGCGCGTGTGGAAGCGCCCGTCGCCGCCGAACAGGTTGTCGACGACGAAGAACACGAGGTTCGGGTCGAACACGAACAGCGACGTGCCGCGCAGCGGCTTCACGTGCACGAGGTTCAGGTTCGTCGGGATCGGCAGGTTGCGGGTGAACTCGCTGTACTTCTGCACCTTCACCTGGCTGACGGAGATTTCCGCCGTGCGCCGCATGAAGTTGAAGATGCCGATCCGCAACAGGCGCGCGAAGCGGTCGTTGATGATCTCGAGGCCGGGCATCCGGCCGCGGACGATCCGCTCCTGCGTCGCGATGTTGTAGGGGCGGACGCCCGACGTGTCGCGCTGCTCGTCGACTGCATCGGTTTCGCCCGTGACGCCCTTGAGGAGGGCATCGACCTCCTCCTGGGACATGAACTCCTGGTGGCCCATACGCGCTCCTTTCTCGGCCGCGTTACTGGACGACGAATTCGGTGAACAGCACGTCGTCGACCTTCGCGCGCTGGTTGCCCGGCTGCGTCGGCTGCTCGATCAGTTCCCGCAGTTCCTTCGCGAGCGAACGTTTGCCGTCCGGCGTCGCGAGATCCTCGGGATGCTTGTTCGACAGCGCGAGCAGGATCCGGCTGCGGATCTCGGGCATCCGCGCGGTCAGCTGCTCCTGCGCCTTCGGGTCGGTGAGCTTCAGCGACAGGCCGACGCGCAGGTAGTGCTGCGCGCCGTCGTCGGACTGCAGGTTCACGGTCAGCGGGTCGAGCGGGAAGAACACCGGCGCGGCCAGCGGCGCCGGCTCGGCGGGCGCGCTCGCATGGCCGACGCCTTCCTTGCTCAGGAACACGTACATGCCGCCGGCTGCGGCGGCCGCCGCGCCCAGCGCGATGACGGCGATGAGCGCGATGCGCTTGAACTTGCCGGACGAAGCCGGCTTGTCGGCGGTCGGGTTTGCGGTCGTGGAGGCCATGTGGATGCGTGCGTGATGTCTCGTAGCATGCATTGTTCGGCATCCGGGCCGAGCCTGATGGGCGGAAAAGAGGGGGGATTTGCGGCTATCTCAGCCGATTGTCGGCCGGCGCGGCTCGATGCAGGGCAGGAACGGCGGGGGAAACCGGCCGGAGGCGGCGGGCCGGCGCTCCGTCAGGCGGGAAAGGCGAGGAGCGGTGGGGCGGGCGAGCCGTGGCGCCCGCCCGGACAACGTCAGATCGGCAACAGCGACAGCAGCGGCGCGATCAGCACCATCGCGACGCCCGCGATCATCATCGTGAGGCTCGACACGACGCCTTCCTCGCTGCCGATCTCGCGCGCCTTCGCGGTGCCCACGCCGTGGGCGGCCGCGCCGAACAGCGCACCGCGCGCGAGCCGCGTGCGCATCGGCACCAGCGCGAGCACGATCTCGCCGAGCAGCATCCCGCAGATGCCGGTCGCGATCACGAAGAGGGCGGTGAGGTCCTTCGGCGCATGGATCTTGTCGGAGACGGCGAGCGCGAACGGGGTCGAGACCGAGCGTGTCATCAGCGAGCGCTGCAGCTCGGGCGACAGGTGCAGCAGCTTCGCGAGCAGCAGCGAGCCGCACACGCCCGCGCCGATCCCGACCGCGACGCCGACCGACAGCGACAGCCAGTGGCGGCGGATCAGGTCGCGATAGTCGTAGATCGGCACCGCGAACGCGATCGTCGCCGGGCCGAGCAGCCACATCAGCCAGCGCGTGTCGCGGAAGTAGACCGAATACGGGATGCCGGTCAGCAGCACGAGCAGCACCAGCACGCCCGGCACGAACACGAGCGGCGAGAACAGCAGCGTCTTCCTGTACGCGTAGAGCCGCTTCGACGCGAAATACAGCGCGACCGTCAGCACGAAGCAGCCGACGGAGATCGCGGTATTCACCTGGTCGGCGGACAGGCTCGACAGCAGCGGCAACATGGCGGGCTCCGGCTCAGTGGGCGGACACGGTGGCGAGGCGCGCGCGGCGGCGTTCGGCGAACACGCGCTGCGCGGCGAGCCGGCGCTCGAGCTTCGCGGCGAGGTCGACCGCGACGGCCACCGCGACCATCACGAACGCGGTGCCGGCGAGCATCACCAGCGCGATGCGCCAGCCGTCCTCGCGGAACAACCCGCCGTACTGCACGGCCGCGACGGCGGCCGGCACGAAGAACAGCAGCATGTCGGACAGCAGCCAGTTCGCGCCGTCCTTGACCCACGCGGGCGCGACGCGGCCCGAGAACAGCAGCACGAGGAGCACCGCGAGGCCGATCACGCCGGACGGAATCGGCAGCCCGATCCTGCGCACGGCCCAGTCGACCGCCATCCACAGCACGCCGAGCGCGGCGGCCTGCAGCACGATCCGGCCCGTGTGCGCGATGCTGCCCGAAGCGGCGGGGCGGGCGGCGGCGGTAGCGGTCGTCTTGGTCATGGCAGGCTCCATACAGATATTGCGTCGATGGGAGGAGTATAGGGTTTCCCCTAACCATAAATAAAATGACTTGTCTCTATCCTTATCATTCCAATTCGGAATTCTGATTGAGTTTGTTGCACCAATCTGGGGAGTGATCGATGGAATTGCGCGCACTGCGGTACTTCGTCGAGGTGGTTCGCCAGCAGAGCTTCACGGCGGCCGCCGACAGGCTGTTCGTGACCCAGCCGACCATCAGCAAGATGGTGAAGGCGCTGGAGGACGAGATCGGTTCGCCGCTGCTGCTGCGGGACGGCCGGCAGATGGTGCTGACCGACGCCGGGCGGATCGTGTTCCAGCGCGGCCAGGATGTGCTCGCCGCGCAGGCGCAGCTGCAGTCGGAGCTGAACGATCTCGGCACGCTCGGGCGCGGCGAGCTGACGATCGGCATCCCGCCGCTCGGCGGCTCGCTGTTCACGCCGATCATCGCCGCGTACAAGCAGCGCTACCCGAACATCGAGCTGAAGCTGTTCGAGCAGGGCGCGCGGATGATCGAGGCCGCGCTGACGTCGGGTGAACTGGAACTCGGCGGGCTGCTGGAGCCGGTGGATCCCGGCACCTTCGAGCGGCTGCCGATGGTGCGTGCGCCGTTGTGGCTCGTCGCGCCGCGCGAGTCGCGCTGGGAGGATCACGCGGCCGTGCCGCTCGCGGATCTCGCGCGCGAGTCGTTCGTGTTCTACGCGGAAAGCCTCGCGCTGCACGACGCGGTGCTGGACGCGTGCCGGCAGGCCGGCTTCACGCCGTCGATCGTGAGCCGCAGCGGCCACTGGGATTTCATGGCCGCGCTCGTGCATGCGGGGGTCGGCATCGCGCTGCTGCCCGAGCCGTACTGCCGGCGGCTCGACGCGGGCCAGTTCACGTGCCGGCCGATCGTCGAGCCGGAAATCACGTGGGCGATCGCGCTCGGCTGGCTGAAGAAGGGGTATCTGTCGCACGCGGCGCGCGCGTGGCTCGACGTCGCGCGGGCGACGCTGCCCATCGCGCCCGGCGACGATCTGGCGTTCGGCGGGTTGCGGGCGAGGGCGTGACGGCCGGGCGATGCCCGGCGCACTCAGACGTGCCTGATCGGGCCCGGATAGCGGGCGACGGTATGGTCGTGCGCAAGCAGCGTAATGCCTTCCGAGATCGCCTGCGCGACAAGGAGACGGTCAAACGGGTCTCGATGGATCGACGGCAGTTGTTCGACTGCAAGTGCGTGTGCGCTCGTGATCGGCAATTCCACGTAGCCGACATCGAGGAGATTGCGACGGAGCACGTTTGGGTCCACCTGGAAATCGTCGCGATCCAGGCCACGCTTGATGACGATCTCCCAGAGGCTCGCGACGCTGAAAAGCGGTGTACAGGCGGGATCCTCGATGAGCGCACCGGCGCGGGCGGGCAGTTCGGCCGCACCGGCTGCCGCCCGAAGAAGCAGGCGTGTGTCGAGCAGCAACTTCATGCGTCACCCTCGAACCGCTTGCCGATTTCAATGCCCCATCGCCGGCCCCGCCCCCTTCCTCGGCTTCGTGATCCACACGAGCGCCGCGAGCGCGCCGAACATGAAGGCCGACAGCAGGAAGAAGTCGTTGGTCGCCATCATGAAGCCCTGCTGCGTGACGAGCTGGTTGAGCTGCGCGTTGGCCGTCTGGCCGACGATGCCGAGCTGCGACAGCGCGCCCTGGTAGTCGGTCGTGCTCTGCGCATACACGCTCACCGATTCCGACAGCCGCGCGTGGTGGTAGATCGCGTCGTTCTCCCAGAACGTCGAGCTGGCCGCGGTGCCGATCGCGCCCGACAGCGTGCGCAGGAAGTTCGACAGCCCCGACGCGCTCGCGAGCCGCTCGTCGGAGATGCTCGACAGCGTGATCGTCGTCATCGGCACGAAGAAGCACGCCACGCCGATCCCCTGCACGAGACGCGGCAGGATCACATGGTTGAACGGCACGTCGAGCGTAAACGTCGAGTTCCAGATCGACACGCCGGCGAACACGATGAACGCGAAGCTCGCGACCATCCGCAGGTCGAGCCGGTGCATGTTGCGGCCGATCAGCGGCGACAGCACGAGCGCGAGCAGCCCGACCGGCGCGGTCGCGAGGCCGGCCTTGCCCGCCGTGTAGCCCATCACCGTCTGCAGCCACAGCGGGAAGATCACGACCGAGCCGAAGAACGCCATGAAGCCGAACGAGATGATCAGCGCGCCGAGCGCGAAGTTGCGGTCCTTGAAGAGCGACAGGTCGACCACCGGCTCCTTCTCGGTCGCCTCCCACACGAGCATGAACGCGAGCGACACGACCGCGATCAGCGCGAGCGCGACGATGAACGTCGAGTTGAACCAGTCGCGGTCCTTGCCGAGGTCGAGCATCATCTGCAGGCACGACACGCCGATCACGAGCAGCGCGAGGCCGATCGCGTCGATCCGCTGCTTCGTCGTCTTCGTCTCGCGGCCGCGCAGCAGGAAATACGCGCAGGTCGCCGAGAAGATGCCGATCGGCAGGTTGATGTAGAAGATCCACGGCCACGTGTAGTTGTCGCTGATCCAGCCGCCCAGCAGCGGGCCGAAGATCGGCGCGACGATCACCGTCATCGCCCATAACCCGAGTGCGAGCCCGCGCTTCGCGGGCGGATAGCTGCGCATCAGGATCGTCTGCGACAGCGGCACCATCGGCCCCGACACGAGGCCCTGCAGCAGCCGGAACGCGATCAGCGTCTCGAAGTTGGTCGCCAGGCCGCACAGCGCCGACGCGATCGTGAACGCGAGCACCGACAGCGTGAACAGCCGCACCTCGCCGACGCGCCGCGCGAGCCAGCCGGTAAGCGGCACCGCGATCGCGGACGCGACCGAGTACGACGAGATCACCCAGGTGCCTTCGCTCGTCGCGACGCCGAGGCTGCCCGAGATGGTCGGCACCGCGACGTTCGCGATCGACGTGTCGAGCACTTCCATGAAGGTGCCGAGCGCCAGCCCGACGGTGAGCAGCGCGAGTGCGCCGCCGGACAGCGGCGCGGGTTCGGCGGCGGGGGAGGCGGCGGATGCCGTGGTGGCGGACATCGAAATCTCCTAGACGCGGCGCGCGCGACGCGCCGGCACAACGCACGGGTGTGCGCCGCAGCGCAGCCCGGCCGGGTGGAACGGATAAAGGGAAAAGGGGAGCGCGTGCCCTGTCATCTTCTGCCCAGACAGATAAATAAGCGAACGCTTAACCTAGACATGGGGGCCTCCGCGCACATCAGCAGTCCGCTTCGTCGTCGGGTTTCGGGCAGCCGGCCGTGCCGGGCCCGTTGGCGATGAAGCGTTGCAGCAGGCCGGTGAGCGTCGCAAGCTCGTCGGCCGAGAAACCGTCGAGCTGCGCGTTGAGCGCGGTCGCGATCAGCGACGGCAGCGCACGGGCGGCTTCGGCGCCGCGTTCGGTCAGCGTCAGCTCGATCATCCGGCGGTCCTGCTCGCTGCGCGAACGGGCAATCAGCCCCTTGCGTTCGAGCCGGTCGAGCATTCGGGTCATCGAGCCGCTGTCGTACGACATCTTGCGGGACAGCTCGAACGGTGTACGCGCATAACCGCGCGCCAGCAGCAGGATCACGCCGATCTGCTGCGCGGTGAGGTCGAGCGGCTCGAGCGCGCGATCCATCCGCTCGACGAGCGCCTGCTTCGCCTTCGACAGGTAATAGCCGAGGCTCGTTTCCAGCGTGATGTTCTCGGGATCGTAGAGGCCGCCGGTCATGCGATTGCGCGCGCAGCAATAGTGCGTTTCGGATTTGGACGCGCCCAGTATCTTGAAAATTGATTGCTTAGTCAATATTATTCGAGACTACCAGTTACGACGTGCATGTTGCACTGCCGGAGACTATGTTCTGACCGATTCGCCCGCGCTGCTGGGCACCCGAGGATGTTCGCGATGCTGTTCCTGAAAAATGCCGCCGGCGCGCTGCGCCGCAACCTGACCGATACCGCTCACCATGTGTTTTCCGGGCCGCACCGCGGCTGGAAGATCGCGCTGTACGTGACGATGCTGGTGGTGCCGGGCGGCTCGCTCGCGGCGCTCGGGGTGGCATGGTTCGATCATCGCCGGCAGCGCAACGCGAAAGACGGTGCGCGCGGCACGGGCCAGCCGGCCGCGACGGAGCCGTCGACATGGCGGCCCGCCGCCGAACCGCTCCCGCTGCCCGCACGCTGCCACTGACGGCGCGCCCTCCCGCCTGTCTTCCTGACTGTTTCGTCCGGGTTCCGTCCGAACCCCGGCCGCGCCCCGCACGGCCGGCATCGCCCGCCCGTCTTCCGGCCAGCGAGCCGTAATGGCCGGTAAACCGGCCGCTCGCGCCGGTAACACATTCCTGTCGCCGCGCACCGTACCCTTTGGGCTGCGCAGCTATCCCGCCGTCAGTTACCATTTGTCCGCCAGCGGCACGACGACCGCATCGCGCGACGCCGTTCGCCGGACGTCGCGCCCAGACAGGAATATCACCATGCCGTACGCCTCCCTCCCGCGCGCCCTTCGCCCGCTGAGCGCCGCCGTCGCCGTCGCGACGGCCGTGCTGCTCGCCGGCTGCGCCGTCGGGCCCGACTATCACCGGCCCGACACGTCGATCCCCGCCGCATACAAGGAAGCGCCGGCCGGCTGGAAGGTCGCGCAACCCGCCGACCGCACCGATCGCGGCCCGTGGTGGACGGTCTACAACGATCCGCAGCTCGATGCGCTGATCGGCAAGCTCAACGCATCGAACCAGACCATCGCGCAATCGGCGGCCGCTTACCGGCAGGCGCGCGCGCTCGTCACCGAGGCGCGTGCCGCGTATTTCCCGACCGTCGGGCTGACCGCGTCGGGCTCGCGCGCCCGCACGCCGCGCACGTCGATATCGTCGGGTTCGTCGTCGGGTTTCGGCAGCGGTTCGTCCGGTTCGATCAACAACAGCTACAGCGTCGGCCTCGACGCGAGCTGGGAACCCGACCTGTGGGGCAAGGTGAGCCGTACCGTCAGCGCGCAGCGCGCCGGCGAAGCGGCCGCCGCGGCCGATCTCGCGAACGCGCGGCTGTCGCAGCAGGCGCTGCTCGCGCAAACCTATTACCAGCTGCGCACGTCCGATGCGCTGCAGAAGCTGCTCGACGACACCGTGAAGTCGTACCAGCGGTCGCTGACGCTCACGCAGAACCAGTACGCGCAGGGCGTCGCCGCGCGCGCGGACGTGATCCAGGCGCAGACGCAACTGCAGAGCGCGCAGGCGGCGTCGATCGACAACGGCGTCGCACGCGCGCAGTACGAGCATGCGATCGCGACGCTGATCGGCGAACCGGCGTCGACCTTCTCGCTGCCGCCGAATCCGCTCGCGGCCGAGCCGCCGATCACGCCGGTCGACGTGCCGTCCGCGATCCTCGAGCGCCGGCCCGACATCGCGGCGGCCGAGCGCCGTGCGGCGGCCGCGAACGAGCAGATCGGCGTCGCGATCTCGGCGTTCTTCCCGACTCTCACGCTGTCGGCCACCGGCGGTTTCCAGAGTTCGGTGTGGTCGCAGCTGTTCACGCTGCCGGCCCGCTTCTGGACGGTCGGCCCGCAGCTCGCGGCCACGCTGTTCGACGCAGGGCTGCGCGCCGCGCAGACCGACGCCGCGCGTGCGACCTACGACCAGGACGTCGCCGCGTACCGCCTCGCGGTGCTCACCGCATTCCAGGACGTCGAGGACAACCTCGCGTCGCAACGCATCCTCGCGCAGGAAATCGACGTGCAGCGGCAGGCCGTCGACAGCGCCGAGCACGCGCTCGCGATCGTCACGAACCAGTACAAGGCCGGCACGGTCGCCTACCTGAACGTGCTGACCGCGCAGACCACCGCGTTCACCGCGCAGCAGAAGCTCGCGACGATCGCCGGGCAGCGGATGGTGTCGTCGGTCGGGCTCGTGAAGGCGCTCGGCGGCGGGTGGAACGTCGCGGAGATGGCGCGCGAGAACGGCGACATGGCCGCGCCCGCACCCGTGCCGGCGTCCGGTGCGGCCGCGCCGGCGGCCACCGCACCGTCGGTCGCCGCGCCGCTCGCGCAGAAGTAGGAAGGAAAGGGCGACGCGCGCGTCAGCGCTGCGCGTCGCCGAAGATCAGCGAAACCTCGTTGTTCCCGATCGGGTGGCCGAGCAGGTTCAGGAGCCCGGCGAGGTTCGCCTGCTGCTCGGGCGCCGAATGCGCGGTGCCGCGGAACGATCCCTGGCCGGGGCCGAAGTTGCCGTGGCCGTCGAGAAACAGCGGGCCCTGCGTCGTCGACAGGTCGAGATCGGCGCCGGCCCCCTTCGCCTGCAGCACCGCGCGGTACGAACCGAGCGGCTTCACGCGCGAGATGCGCGAACTCATCGAGTCGATCGTCACCGTCAGCTGGCCGAACGCGTTGTTCCCGATCAGGCGCCAGTCGCTCCAGCCGAGCCGCACGTCGCCTTGCAGGTCGAGCGTGTTGAACGGCGTGCCGAGCCCCGCGAGCAGCGACGCCGGCACGGCCATCGTGCCCGCCGACAACACCGCGCCGCGCCACGTCGCATCGAGCGTGACCGCATCCGGCATCGCGTCGGTCTGCCGCATGCGCATCTGCACGCGCCCGGTCAGGAGCGGCCAGAAGCCCGTGGTCCATTCGACCCGGCCCGGCAGCAGCGTCGCCGCGCTCTGGTCGGCCCCCGGCGCGAGCATCAGCGTGCCCGAACCGTGCCACAGCGACCCGTCCGGATCGACGAGATTCACGTGCCCGCCGGTCGCGCGCGCGAACTGCGGCGCGATCCACGCGGCCGGCGCGAGCGCGACGAGCGTCACCGCCGTCGCCAGTCCGCCCGCCAGTACCCACGGCAATGCGGTGGCGAGCCGCTTCATCCCCGGCCTCATCGGCCGACCGCCACTTGCGTCATCCACTGCGTCATTTCTGCGTAGACGGTTGCATCACGGCCGTCAGGTCGACCTGGCCGTCGTCCTTCAGCGCGGTGGCATGTGCCTCGCCGACCTGCACCTTGAACTGCCGGCGCGCATCGTCGAGCCACTGCGTCCACGCCGGGAACGACACGTTCTTCATCTGGATCTGCACGCCGTTGCCGACGATCTGCACCTGCGCACCCTGCATCCCGTGATCGGACAGCGACGCGGTCAGCGCATCCTTCAGCGCGAGGCCGGTCGGTGCCACGCCTTGCGCGGCGGCCGCCAGCGACTTCGCCTCGTTCGCCTGCGCGGTCATCTGCGCGAGCTCGCGGCGCATCGTCGGCAGCTCGCGCTGGATCCGCGCGCGGCCTTCCTGCGCGGGCGACCACAGCACCGAATACGCGATCGCGACCGCCAGCACGGCGCCGCCCCAGCCGAGCAGCATTTTTTCGCGCGGCGAGCGCTCGCCCCAGAACTGGGCCAGCGTCTGGTTCAGTTGTTCCGTCTTCATGAGCGGCTCCGGATCGTCCATTTGCCCGTGTTGCTGTCGACTTCGCCGGACAGTCCGTTACGCGCGAGGCGCTGCGTGAAATCGGGATCGACCTTGACCTCCGGCTTGAAGCCGACGTCGAGCCGCCGGTCGTGATAGTCGAGCGACGCGATGCCGTTCAGCGGCAGCGCACCCATCGATCGCGACAGCCCGCTCGACAGCGCGAGGAAATCGTTCGGCGACAGCTCGCCGGCTGCCACGCGCAACTGGTCGAGCTGGCGCTGCATCTGCGCGGGCGGATCGAGCACCGTCGTCGTCTTCGGGAATGCGGACAGCAGCGTCTCGGTGATCTGTGCCGACAGCGCATCGCGCTCGCGCGACAGCTTCCACCAGTGCAGATTCATCCCGATCACCGCCACGCCGAGCGTCGCCGCGGCGAGTGCGAGCGGCACGCGCAGGCGCTTCACCGTCGCGCGGTCGAAGCGCCACGGCTGCGATTCGAATTCGAACTGGCACAGGTCGAACTTCTCGGTCAGCGCGCGCCGCGCGAACGCGTCGAACGACAGCGGCGCGGCACCCGGCAGCAGCGGGCCGTCGGCGCGGCCGACCGACGCGAG
>NZ_QOBB01000046.1:0-50204 GCF_024704855.1 Burkholderia sp. HAN2018
CGCCGTCGCGTGACGGCGCGACGCGCCGGTATGCGAGCGCCTGCACGGTCAGCGCGGTCGCCGGGGCCACCGGGAGCGGCTCGGCGGCGGCGGCCGCCACGGTCGCAAGGGGCGCGAGCATCGTCGTGTCAGGCGGCGTGCTGCTGGCTGCGCAGTTGCGCGTCGAGCTGCTGCAGCGTCGTGTACTGCGTGATGTTCAGCGCTTCCGGGTCGATCGAACCGTAGAGCTGTTCGCAGAACACGATCAGCTCGACGATGTTCAGCGAATCGATGCCGAGTTCGCCGATGCCGGCATCGGTGTCGACGGTCTCGACATTGAGGATCTTCGCGACTTCGCGGGACAGGATGTCGAGCGCGTCGGCCGGAACGTTCTGGGTCGTCATGAGAGGAGCTCCTGGTAATGAAGTGGGTTGATCGGGATCGATCGGCCTGTCGCGTGGGTCAACTGCCGGCTTCGCAGCGCAGGCTCTTGCGAAGCTCGTGATAACAACGGTACGAACTGCCTTCCATCTTCGAAAACGCCAGCAGGTCGCGCTGGTCGTCGAACGTCGCGACCCGGCCGTCGCGCACGAGCGCCGTCAGGAACTCGTTCGACAGCAGCTTGATCGCGAGCACGCGCTGCACCTTGCCGAAGCTGTAGTGCGCGTCGTCGGTCTGGCTGCGCGCGGCGTCCGCGATGAAGCGGTGGACGGCGCGCGCGTCGGCGTCGAGTTCGACGCGGCCGGTTTGCGCGAGCCATTCGACGTGCGCCATCAGCGCGCGGACGAAGTAGGGGCGCACGACGGTCAGGTACTTGTTGAACACGGTCGGGCCGCCGATCCGCAGGCGATCCTCGGCGCTCACGCGCACCTGGCCGCCGACGTTCGCGAGCTGCAGGTTGCCCGCCAGGAACGGCGCGCCGCAGGTCGTGCGCTTGAGCTTGCGGTACTCGTCGGGCCACACGAGGTACGCGGCCGGGAACATCACGCCCGGCAGCCGCGCGGCGACGACCGCCATGCAGTCGCGATGCGCTTCGATGCCCCACACCTTGTCGACGGTGAGCGCGAGGCCCGAGTCGTCGCTGCGCACGACCGTGCGCCAGGCGGCGAGGGTCGGGCCGCCGCCGTCGCTCATCAGGAACGCGAAGTTGTGGCCGCTGTCGATGCAGTCGCATGCGCGACGGTTCTGGTCGTCGGAGAAGAACAACCCGAACATGATGCGGATGAACGCGCGCATGAACGGCTTGAACAGGTGATGAAACCCTTCGCGTTCGATCTGGCCGAGCAGCGCTTCGGTGAGCGGCGCCTCGTCGTGCCGCAGCGGCGTCGACGCGGACGAATCGGGCAGCACGTCCGGCGTCGCAGCGCGCAGCGCGATCACCATCTCGCTGTCGAGCAGCCGCACGGCGGCCGCCTCGACGAGCCGGGCGGCCGCGCGCGGCGGCGTACCGATGGTGCCGATCGTGTCGAGGTGGCGCAGCACCGGATACGCGGCCTGGTCGGCCACGCGCAGCAGCAGCGGCGGCGGCAGGTCGGCGGACGAAGCGGGGGCGGAAAGCGTGGACATGGGGCGGGGTTCCTGTCAGAAGCGCACGCGCACGGCGGCGTCGATACGGGTGCCGAGACCGACCATCCGGTACTCGGAGTTGCTGTCGGAGAACGCGCGGGTGAGCGCGACATCGACGCTCACGCGCTTGTTCACGTCGGCGACGACCTGGGCGATTGCGAGCAGGCCCTTGTCCTGCGGCGAATACACGCCGCGCAGCGAATACTCGACGCGGCCGATCTTCTTGCCGAGCCGCGCGAACAGGTAGTCGCGCAGGTTGCCGTCGACGCTCACGAAATCGGCGGTGCCGCCGAGGCCGGCCAGCGCGGGGCCGGGCGCGACGGGCAGCAGCGCGTTGTTCGCGCGCACTGCGCTGACCATCCGGCGCCACTGGTTCGCGTCGTAACGCGCCTCGTCGTGCGACCACTCGACGATCAGCGACAGGTTGCCGGGCAAGGCGCTCTGCATGCCGACCGCGCTGCGCCACATGACCTGGCGGTCGTTGCGGCGATCGACGGCGTCGTACGCGGCCGGCGAATCGAGCGGCGTGCCGTTCGCGATGAAGGCCGGCAGCGGCCGTGTCGTGCCGCGTTCGAGCCACGCGCTCGCATAAACGGTGTTCGAGCGTGCGACGTCGAACGACAGCGTCGCGCCCGCGCCGCCGCGGCCCGCATGACGTCCGGCGAGCAGCGCGGCCGAGCCGCCCGACCAGTTGTACGCGCCGCGCACGAGCTGCGTCGCGCCCTGCACGTCGCGGTTGTCGACGTCGTTGCGCAGCGTGCGGTTCTCGCCGGCGATGAACTGCAGCGTGGCCTGTTCGCCGGCCCATTTCGCTTCGACGAGCGGCGTGCCTTCGACGTCGCCGTAGCGGTCGTAGATGTCGGCGGTCGCGGCCCGCTTCTGGAAGAAGCCGAGCGGGAAGAACGCCTGCGACGTGTCGAGCGGGTCGATCCGCTTGCCGGCGGTGAGCGTGATGCCGTTGTCGAATGCGTAGCGCACGCCGGCCTCGTTGAAGCGGGTGGCCTGCGCGCCGAGCGAATGGTTGCTCGCGACGGCGCGTGCGTTCAGGAACAGGTTCTCGCCGTCGATGCGCGCGAGCAGGCCCGCTTCCTGCTGGTTGCGCGGCTGGTCGCCGATCAGGCTGCCGAGCAGCGCATGACCGTCCATGCTGTCGACCGAGCGTGCGTAGGCGATGCCGTTCAGCGTGCTCAACTGTTCCATCAGCGATTCTCCGTGCGCGAGCGTGCAGCCGAGCGCGAGCGGAACGGCGAGTACGACGCCGCGCCGGAGGCGGCTGGGCGAGGGACGAGGGCGGTCACGACGGGCGTCGGCATGGGCGTCGTGGTCACTGGCCATCGGCAAGCGTGTCGGGGTTGAACCAGCCCGACGGAATCTTGCGCGGCTGGCCGTCGAGGATGTCGACGACGCTCGCGCGCTGCTTCTCGATCTCGTTGCGATAGGTGATCTTGCGGATCACCTTGCGCCCGTTCGCATCGACCGGCGCGGAGAAATCGGCGCTGCGGAACAGCAGCCCGCTCGCGAGGAAGAACTGCGCGCGCACCGGCACGTCGGTGTCGGGCGTGACCCACAGCTTGATCGTCGGGTAGACGTTGTCGGGATCGGTCGCGGTCAGGTCGAGCTCGGTGGCCGGCTTGCCGGCGATCGTCGTCGCGCCGGGCGCGGCCGACGCGCGATAGCTGTCCGCCCAGTGCGTGCGCGTGATGTCGCTGATCACGACCTCGCCCTGCAGCCGCTGCATCCCGTTGATGCGTACCGCGCTGCGCGTGTTCGGCACGTAGAACCAGTGGCCGCGCGTCGTCGCGAGATACTTCTGGCCGTCGTTCTCGCCGCTGCGCGTCAGCGCGAGCGTGTCGCCGTTGCCGCGCGTGTAGACGAGATAGCGCGTCGCGTCGCCGGATTGTCCGCCGACCTCGTTCGTGATCTGGATGTTCGTCTGCGTATCGGCGGCCGTGCTGCGGTACGCGTCGGCACGGGCAAGCATGGTCTGGGCCGCCGGTGCGTCGGCTGCGTGGGCGAGCGGCGCGCACGCGACGAGCGCGGCGGCCATCAGGCGGATGCGGTTCATGGGGCGAGTCCTTCGAGGATGTTGCGTTTGGCGAGCCCGAGCGTCGCGAGCAGCGCGGCGGCCACCCCGAGCACGACGAACGCGCCTTCGACGGCGGCCACGGCGGCCGGCGAGACCGTGAATTCGAGCAGGATCGGCTTCACGCGGCCCGGCGGCGCGGGCAGGTGGATCTGCGCGTGGTTGAGCGCGACCATCGTGAGCAGTGCCACCGCGATGCCGGCGGCCGCGCCGAGCAGGCCGAGGAACGCGGTCTCCTGGATCAACACGCCGCGCACCGTCGCGGCCGGCACGCCGAGCGCGCGCAGCGTCGAGATCTCGCGGCGGCGCTCGACGATGCTCATCAGGATCCAGTTGCTCATCGACAGCAGGATCGTCACGCACAGGATCGCGCCGAACACCGAGAACTGGTTCTTGTACAGCGCGACGACCTGGTGATAGAGCGACACGAGCTGGTCCCAGGTCTTCACGTCGAGCGCGGGCAGCGCGGCGCGCAGCGTCGCGGCGGCGGACGGCGTGTGCGCCGTGTCCGACAGGAACACCGCGATGCGCGACGCGCGGTCGGTGCGCAGCAGCGCCTGCGCGGCCGCGAACGTCACGTCGACGATCCGTTCGTCGACGTCCTTGTTGCCCGTGCTCATCACGCCGACGATCTGCGCGTCGGTCGCGTTGATGCCGCCGTGCGCGGTCGAGGCCATCAACTGCACGACCGAGCCGACGTGCACGCCGAGCTTGCGCGCGAGTTCGGCGCCGACGACGACTTCGGTGCCGGCATTCGCGGGCGACAGGTAGCGGCCCGACAGCACCGTGTGATAGTCGAAGAAGCCGGGCGGCTCGCGGTTCGGCTCGATGCCTTCGCCGACGAAGCCGTAGCTGAGATCGCCGTTCGAGATCAGCCCGTCGAAGTCGATGCCGCGCGCGGTGGTGGCGACGCCGTGCAGCGCGGCGACGGCGCGCGCGGCGGCAGCCTGCTCGTCGGCGGTCAGCCCGTACTGCAGCGGCCGTTCGCCGATCAGGTCGAGATAGCCGTGGTGCAGCACCTGCACGTGGCCGACGCCGCTGTCGATCGAGCCTTCGCGCACCGCGTCGAAGGTCGCGATCACGTAGCCGAGTGCGAGGCTCGACGCGAACGCGGCGACGCCGATCATCGCCATCGTCAGCACGGTGCGGCGCTTGTTGCGCCAGAGGTTACGCCACGCAAACGTCGACCAGTTCACGATTCACTCCCGGTACGCCGTCGCGCATCTCGATGCGGCGCGGCAGGTGCGCGCACAGACGATCGTCGTGCGACGCAATCAGAAAGGCGGTGCCCAGCGTGCGGTTGGTGTCGAGGATCAGCTCGGCCACCGCGCGCGCGTTGGTGCTGTCGAGGCTGGCGGTCGGCTCGTCCGCGATCACGATCGCCGGCTCCTTGGCGAGCGCGCGCGCCAGCGCGACCCGTTGCTGCTCGCCGCCGGACAGCTCGCCGGGGCGGTGGCGTTCGCGCGCGGCGAGCCCCACCGCGTCGAGCATCGCGCGGGCGCGCTCGCGGCGCGTGCGCGGCGTGCCCCACGCGAAGCAGCCGAGTTCGACGTTCTCGAGCGCCGACATCACCGGAATCAGGTTGAACTGCTGGAACACGAAGCCGATGCGCTCGCGGCGGATCCGTTCGAGCGTGTCCGGCGCGTCGTCGATCCGATGGCCTTCGAGCCAGCGTTCGCCGCTGCTCGGCATGTCGAGAAAGCCGGCCAGGTTGAGCAGCGTGCTCTTGCCGCTGCCCGACGGGCCGACGAGCGCGACGACGTCGCGCGGGCCGATCGAGATGGTCGCGTCGCGCACCGCGACGACGCGGCCCGCGCCCTCGTACACGCGCGTGACGTCGCGCAGCTCGAGCACCGGCGTGAGCGGGGCGGCCGTCATGCGTACGCTCCCTGGCCGGTTTCGACCGCCGCCGCTGCGTGGATGACAGGCAGCGCGCCGTTCGCATAGAGGTCGCGGCATTTCAGGCGCTGCAGCTTGCCGCTCGTGGTGCGCGGCAACGAGCCGGGCTCGACGAAGCACAGATCCTGCGCGGCGAAGCCGATGCGCGACGCGAGCAGCTGCTGGCACTCGGCGCGCGTCTGCGGTGTCGCATCGGCGGGCCGCGCCTCGATCGCGACGACCAGCCGCTCGGTGCCCGTCTCCGGGTCGGGCAGCCCGAACGCGATGCACGTGCTCTTGCGCAGCGTGCGATGCGATGCCAGCGCTTCCTCGATGTCGTGCGGGAAGTAGTTGCTGCCGCGGATGATGATGACTTCCTTCTTGCGCCCGAGGATATGGAGCTGGCCGTCCGAGACGTAGCCGATGTCGCCGGTGCGGAACCAGCCGTCGGCCGTCAGCGGCGCGGCGATCGAGCCGTCGTCGGGATTCAGGTAGCCGAGCATCACCGACGTGCCGCGAATCGCGACTTCGCCGACGGCGCGGTTCGCGAGGGCGTGGTCGCCGTCGTCGAGGATCCGGAAGGCCATGCCGTCGATCGGCGTGCCCATCGCGAGCACGGTTTCGGTCTCGGTGTCGGCGCCGTCGTTCGCGGCGGCCGGTTGCGCGTCGCGGCGCTCGATCAGCGCGCGCCGGTCGAGCGTGTCGGCGATCACGTACGGTGCGCCGTCCACCGTGCCTTCATGCCACGCACGATGCATCGATACCGCGAGCGTCGATTCGGCCATCCCGTAGCACGGCTGCAGCGCCGATGCCGCGAGGCCATACGGCGCGAACGTCGCGGCGAAGTCGCGCAGCGTCGCGTCGTCCACGCGTTCGCCGCCGATGAAGATGTTGCGGCACGCGGACAGGTCGACGCCTTCCATCGCGGCGGCGTTGAAGCGGCGCACGCAGTAGCGCAGCGCGAAGGTCGGCACCGACGTCGTCGTCGCGCGCGCCGACGCGATGCGCTTCAGCCAGCCGAGCGGATTCCGGATGAAGCTGTTCGGCTGCATCATCAGCAGCGGCGCGCGGTAGTGCAGGTTCGACAGCAGCGTGAGCAGCCCCATGTCGTGATAGAGCGGCAGCCACGAGGCGGTGCCGTCACCGGCCGCGATGTCGAAGCGGACCGACCCGCCGATGCCGAGCACGTTCGCGATCACGTTCTCGTGGCTGAGCACCGCGGCTTTCGGGTGCGACGTCGAGCCCGACGTGAGCTGCACGTGATGCGGGTCGTGGCCGCTCTTCGCGCTGATCAGTGCGCGCGCGCCGGCATCCGCGGCGATCGACAGCGTGTCGAGATCGACCACGCGCGTCGATGCCGCGGGAAACGCGTCGTCGTGCCACGCGGCGGCCTGTGCGTCGGCGGCAATGACGAGGCGCGGCCGATACAGCTCGCACGCGACGTCGATCACTTGCCTGCCGGCGGTGGCGCGGCGCGCGGGAACGGGCACGGTGCAGGGCAGCGCGCCCGTCATCACGCAGGCCATCATCGCGACCGCGTGCTCGACCGATGCGGGCAAGGCGAGCATTACCAGGTCGTTCTCGCGCACGTCGAGTTCACGCAGCGCGCCGGCCTGGTGAAACACTTCTTCCGCGAAGCGCCGGTACGTGATGCCTGCCTCGTTGCCTGCCTCGTCGACGAACGTCATGCGATGCGTGGCGCCCGCGACGTCCTCGAGCGATTCGATCAGGCGATGAATGGTGGATGCGCACTTCGTCACGAGAATCTCCCGTTGAGGAACACGGCCGCTCGTGCCACGGTGCCGGCGGCGCCGTTCGTCGAGTGAGGGGGATTCTTGCCGGATCGACATGACACGACAAACGGAATATTTGCAGGCTATGCATGAGCGCTACGCATCCACTCGTGTCTGCCCCGCACGTGTGCATGTGAATCCGCGCCGGGTGAATGGCCGGTACGCATTCGACCGGTCGTCTAGTTCACGATGTGGTGCGCTCATGCGCGGGCGTCATGCAATGCGTTCGGAAAATTCGTTTGTCCGAAGCATCGACTCACAGAAGAATTGCAACCCGGCAGCGCGCCAGCGTCGCCGTGTCATGGCGCCGGGCAGGGTCCGGCTCAAGGAGAGCGTCTTGTCCGTCACCTCATCGCTTGTCGCCCGTCAGAAACCGGTTGCAGACATGAAGAGCCGTCCGAGCGGCGTCGTCTTCTCGCTGAAGCTCGCGGTATACGTCGCGCTCGTTGCGCACGGCATGCTGTTCGCGCTGTCGACGTATGTGATCCTGAAGATCGTCGGGATCCTGCTGATCGGCGCGATGTACGCACACGGCGTCGAGTTGCAGCACCAGGCGCTGCACTACCAGGGGTTCCGGAGCAAGCGGCTCAACATGGTGTTCGGCGTGCTGCTCGGCATGCCGATGCTGGTGTCGTTCCACGCGTACCAGGACAGCCACCTGCGTCATCACCGGCTGCTCGGCACGCCCGAGAACAAGGAGTTCTTCGACTACGGCGACCAGTACGGCGCGAGCCCCGTCGTCAATCTCGGCCTGTGGGCGTGGCGGCTGTCGATGGCCGCGCACTATATCCAGTTCGCGAAGAACGTCGCGAAGCTCGTCGTGCCGGGGGCGCGCTTCGGCGACAACCCGCTCGTGTCGCGCGCGATCCGCCGCGATCACCTGCTGATGGTCGCGGCGATCGCGCTGCTGGCCGGCGTGTCGGTCGCGCTGCACACGTGGTTTGCCGTGTGGGTGTGGGTTGTGCCGCTGGTGTTCGTCGCCGCGCCCGTGCATGCGCTGGTCGAGATGCCCGAGCACTACCGCTGCGACCTGACGAGCACCGACCCGTTCCGCAACACGCGGACGATCGAGAGCAACGCGTTCATGACGTGGTTCACGAACGGCAACAACTATCACGTCGAGCATCACATGATGCCGAACCTGCCGATCGAGCGGCTGCACGACCTGCATGGCGCGATCGGGCCGCGCATCCGCTATTACCACCGCACGTACCGGCAGTTCTATTACGCGCTGCTGCGCGGCAGGCTGGCGCCGCGCACGGTGGACGACGATGCGGACGAGCGTGCGCCCGATACCGAAGCGGCGGCGCCGGCGTCCACGCAATCGGCATGACCGCGACGGGGCCGGCCGCCTGCTTGCGTGCCGTGCCGGAACGTTGTTCAACGACGGTGACGACGATGCTCTATCCGGAATTATTCAGGTCGCTGGAAGCGGTGCGCTGGGACATGGAGAAGGATATTCCGTGGAACCGGTTCGACGCTTCGCTGCTCACCGACGAGCAGGCCGAGACGATCAGGATGAACGCGATTACCGAATGGTCGGCGTTGCCCGCGACGGAGATGTTCCTGCGCGACAACCGGCACGACAGCGACTTTTCCGCGTTCATGAGCGTGTGGTTCTTCGAGGAGCAGAAGCATTCGCTCGTGCTGATGGAATACCTGCGCCGCTTCCGGCCGGAGAGGGTGCCGACCGAAGAGGAACTGCACGCGGTGCGCTTCGAATTCGACCCGGCGCCGCCGCTCGAGACGCTGATGCTGCACTTCTGCGGCGAGATCCGCCTGAACCACTGGTACCGCTGCGCGGCCGACTGGCATACCGAGCCGGTCATCAAGCAGATCTACGAAACGATTTCGCGCGATGAAGCGCGCCATGGCGGCGCCTACCTGCGCTACATGAAGAAGGCGCTGAACGACTGCGGCGACGTCGCGCGCGCGGCGTTCGCGAAGATCGGCGTGCTGATGGCGTCGGCGCGCCGCACCGAGAAGCCGCTGCACCCGACCAACCTGCACGTGAACCAGGCGCTGTTCCCGCGCGATACCGTGCAGTCGCGCGTGCCCGATCCGGAATGGCTCGAGCGCTGGCTCGACGAGCAGATCCGGTTCGACGGCGAGTGGGAAAAGAAGGTCGTCGAGCGGATCCTGCACAACCTGTCGATCCTGTTCGGGCGCACGTTCACGACCGCGCAGGAGCTGAACCGCTATCGCCGCGAAGTGACCGCGCGGACGAACCGTGTGGCGGATGGCGTGGTGGACGGCGTATAGCGGATGCGTGCCCCGTCCAGCTTGGGCGGAACCGATTCCGGCCGGCAAGATGGCGTAGTGCGCACGGTGTCCCGTATCCGGCCGGCGGGATATTCATTTCCGGACATAATGGGTTCATCAATTTCCTGTTATTGCATGATTCAATCGAATTTCATGCGTTTAGTATATTTTCATAAACATGAAATTCAGGATTTAAATGGTATTTCGCGTGTATGTTGGCGTGTGTTTTCTTTCCGTAATGCGGCAAATGAAATGATATGTCGGGTGATTGAAATTGTATTGTAGGCACGAGGCGCGATTCCGGTGTGGCGCCGAGATGTCCGCCGTGCCATCGATTTTTGCCCGCAATGCCATGTTTTGGTGGGTATTTCTCGGCCATTCCTCGCGTCATTCCACCCGGATATTTATTTACAAAACCACTACTTAATAATGTTAATGTAAGAATATCGGGCCGACTAAAATCGATAGATAAATACGAGTGTCACGATTGAAAATAAGAATGATCAGCATCCATTCTTCAATATAAAATCGCTTCCGAATCCAAATAGGAGAAACGATTCAGGGGAACGAAAGGCGACTTGCCTGTCGATGGGTGCAACTTTGAGGCGGCGGTATGGCTAATGTGAGATTGGCAAAACGATTGAGAAGTATGCCTTCGCTGGATTTCCTGAGAGGCTTCGAATGCGCGGCGCGTCATTTGAGCTTTACACGCGCCGGGCAGGAACTGAACGTCACGCAATCTGCCGTGAGTCGGCAGGTCAAGGCACTCGAGGAGCAGCTCCGGATCGAGCTCTTTCACCGGCACATTCGATCGCTGACGCTGACCGACAAGGGGCGGGAGCTGTACGACGCGATCTCGTTCGCGTTGTCCGACCTCGAATCGGTGATCGGCAAGCTGTCGTCGAGCGTGGGACAGCGCGCGATCTCGTTGTCGACGACCGTATCGTTCGCGGCGCTGTGGCTGATTCCGCGCCTCGGTTCGTTCCGCGCAAGCTACCCCGACATCGACGTGCGCGTATCGGCAACGAGCGAAATTGAAGATCTCAAGCGCAAACGTTTGCATTTGGCCGTGCGATATGCGGGGCCGTATACGTCGACGGACGATACGGACGTGCTGTTTCGCGAGCGCGTCGTGGCGGTCTGCAGCCCGAGCCTGATGGCGACGGCGGGCGACGCGGCGTCGATGAAGCCGGAGGATCTTGAAAAGCACGTGCTGCTGCATCTCGACGATCCGCGCTGCGAATGGCCGTGGCACGGGTGGAGCCATCTGCTGAAGGAACTCGGCGTGCCGCGCCTGCGGCCCGCCGGCGCGCTGCATTTCAGCCAGTACGACCAGCTGGTGCAGGCGGCGGTCGACGGGCACGGCATCGCGATCGGGCGGCGGCCGCTGGTCGACGGGCTGCTGAAGCAGGGCCGGCTCGTCGAGCTGTTCGCGCACTGCACGGTCGCATCGGGCAGTTACGTGCTGGTGCAGAACCCGGATGCGTGCAACGAGTTCGACATCGCGGTGCTGACCAACTGGCTGCTCGAACAGGCGCACCATCCGCTCGCGTCGGGCCAGGAAGCGGCCGGCAGCAACGTGCTGCCGATGTATCGCGTCGGATAGGACGGGTACGCGGCGTGCCGCCGCGCGCGACGCCGGTGTGATTGACGCGCCATGCGGTGACGAGCGGCGTCGTGCCGCCGAACAGCGACACCGACACGTTGAAGCCGATCACGAGCGCGTGCGTGCTTGCCATACGGGGACAACACGCGATCGCGGCGGCACGTTGTACCCGGTGAAATCGATCGTGCCGATCGCCGTGCGTCCGGCGACGTTCACGATCACGACGTTGCCTTCCGTCGCGATCCGCCCGTCGTTGGAAAAAACGGTCGCGTAGCGTGCACGGCATCGACGAAAAAAAACGCGCGGCCGCGAGGCACGCGCGCAAACTCGGAGATCGTTCGCCGGTGGCGAGTCAGTTGCCGTTCGACGCGACGGTGTTGGCCGCGCCCGCGCAATCCTTCTGATACTCGTTCATCAGGCGCGCCTGCGCCGAATCGATATCGTCCGGATAGCTGCTCTCGTCGCCCGACGACGGGTTGTAGCCGACGGATTCCAGCTCGTTCAGCTCGTTGATCAGTTGCCGGTGGGAGACCGGGCCGTGCGTATGCACGAACGGATAGTCGTGGCATTGCGCCGGCGTGAGCGTCGGCGCGGCATGCGCGGCGAAGCTCATCACGAGCAGCGCGGAACAGGCGAGGTAACGGGCGGGATGTTTCATCTTCGACTCCTGGGAAGCGTTGGGAACCGGCCGTACGGTGGATTGCCAACGTCGACCTCACGACACAGGTTAGGCACCGTGAACTATCGAAACGGCCGCGCGAAGATGAAACTAGTTTTATCCGGATCGACGGCGCGCGGAGGCGATCGTCGTCGTACGCATCGAACCTTAAAGAAACCTTCATGCACGCGCGACCGAACGGTTAGCCGTGCGGGCGTATCGTCGAACCCGTGATCAATCGACGCTGCGCACGGCGCGGCCCGCATCGGGGTAATGCAATGAAAGAGACCGTCAGGATGGCCGCGCTCATAGCGCTGGTGTGCTCACCGGTGCTGGCGTTCGCGAAGGTGCAGGGAACCGGGCTCGCGATTGCCGACGTGACGCTCGCGCACGAGAAGGTCGAGCGCACGCAGCGTGTGGAGAACGCGGCACATCGTGTCGCTTCGCATCGCGTCGACCAGCCCGGCGCGGAGCCGCACCGAAGCTGATGCGCGATTCTTTACCGATACCTTTCGACGCGATCGGTTGCAACCGTCCGTGCGCGAAGGCGAAGGGCCGTGCGGCATCCTGTCGCAACAACGCGCGCCGGTAGCCCCGGCGGGCGTTGCCGCCGTATATGAAACTTTCTTCATGAAGTCGACGCGCACGATTTACGCGCGCGCGTGTAGTCTCCATCCGAACGCGCTCGCCCTTCGGGTGTCGAAGCGCGTGCGTCCCTTCGCTGAAGACGAGAATCGTAAATGGCATCATCAGTTTCCCCCGGTAACACGCCGGCCCTGCCCGACCGGCCGGCCGAGAGCGGTACGGCCATCGCGCACGTACTGACGATCGAAGACGACGAAATCACCGCGAACGAAATAGTCAGGGAACTGCAAGGGCGCGGCTTCACGGTCGAATGGGTGGCGAACGGCCGCGACGGCATGGCCCGCGCGCTCGGCAACGAGTTCGACGTGATCACGCTCGACCGCATGCTGCCGGTCGTCGACGGCCTCACGATCCTGACCACGATGCGCAGCGTCGGCGTGCGCACCCCGGTGCTGATGCTGAGCGCGCTCGGCGATGTCGACGAACGCGTGCGCGGCCTGCGTGCGGGCGGCGACGATTACCTGACCAAACCGTTCGATCCCGAGGAAATGGCGGCGCGCCTGGAGGTCCTGCTGCGCCGGAGCCAGACCGCGCCGGCGCCGTTCGCCACGACGCTGACCGTCGGCCCGCTCAGGCTCGACCTGATTTCGCGCAAGGTGTTTCGCGACGGCGACGAAATCGCGCTGCTGCCGACCGAATACCGCGTGCTCGAATACATGATGCGCAATGCCGGCCAGACCATCACGCGCACGATGCTGTTCGAGGCCGTATGGGGCTATCACTTCGATCCAGGCACCAACCTGATCGAAGTGCACATGGGCCGGCTGCGCAAGAAGATCGATCCGCCCGATGCGAAGCAGATGATCCAGACGGTACGCGGCGCGGGCTACATCCTTGGCTGAGTCCGCAACCTTGATGTCCTCGACGGATCACGTCCAGCCGGCGCCGAAGCGTCACTGGTATTCCAGCACGTTCCGGCTCGTGTCGGTCTACGCGGTGACGTTTTCCGTGTCGGTGATGTTGCTGCTCGGCTTCATCGCATCGATCATCACGCACGACATGGAACGCGAAACCGACGTGGTGATCGACTGGCAGATGATCTACTTCGATTCGCTCCAGGACAACCAGCTTGCCGCGGCCATCCAGCACCGGATCGAGCACGAGCGGATGCACACCAACTACTACGGGCTCTTCACGGCCGACGGCAGGCATGTCGCCGGCGACGTGCTGGCCATGCCCGACGGCATCCGGCCGGATCGCACCGGCGTGACGCTCGACCACACGATGACGATCGCGGGCGACCAGGTGCCGCCGGTCGTCCGCACGATGGCGGAGCGGCGCGCCAACGGCGACGTGCTGGTGCTCGGGCGCGACCTGACGCACATCCTGCGGATTCGCGCGGCGATCATCCAGGCGCTGGTCGGCGGCGGCCTGTTCTGCCTGGGCGCGGGCGTCGTCGGCGGCCTGATTCTCAGCGTGCGGCAGATGCGGCGCCTGAAGGAAGTCCGGCGCATCACGCAGCGCATCGCGCAGGGCGACCTCGGGCAGCGGCTGCCGATCGGCGGCCACGACGAGATCGACCTGCTGTCGCATCTGGTCAATCACATGCTCGAGGAAGTCGAGCGCCTGATGAACGAGGTGAAGGGCGTCTGCGACGGCATCGCGCACGACCTGCGCACGCCGCTCGCGCACGTGCATACGCTGCTTGCGCATGCGGCGGAGCGCGCGGACGGGCTCGACGATGCCGCGCTGGCGACGCTCGTCGCCCGCGCACGCAACGAGACCGACGTGCTGCTCAGCCGGTTTCGCGCGATGCTGCGCATCGCCGAAATCGGGTCGCTGCAGCGGCGCGGCGGGTTCGCCGAACTCGCGCTGGAAGATCTCGTCACGGACGTCGGGCAACTGTTCGAGCCGCTCGCCGACAGCCGTGCCATCCATTTCGTCGTGCTGGTCGAACCGGTCGCGCGGATTCACGGCGATCGTGCGCTGCTGTTCGAGGCGCTCACGAACCTGCTCGACAACGCGCTCAAGTACACGACCTCGGGCGACACCGTGCGCCTCGAACTTCACGATACGCCGTCCGGTCCGCGCATCGACGTGGTCGACAACGGCCCGGGCATCGCGGCGAACGAGCGCGAGGCCGTGCTGCAGCATCGTTACCGCAGCCGCCGCACCGGGCACCTCGCCGGGGCCGGGCTCGGCCTGAGCATCGTGTCGACGGTCGTCAACGTGCACGACTTCACGCTGCGAATCGGCAATGCCGAGCCGGGTACGCGCGTGACGATCGAATGCTGGCCGAGGTCGCTCGCATGACGGTTGTCCGCATCCGGCTGCACGTGCGCGCGCATTGCCGCCGCGAAGGGGGCTGACGATGCGCGTGCTGCTCGTGACTTCGCCGCACCCGGAAGCAGCGTGGCTGTACAAGGCGCTGCAGGAGAGCGGGCACAGCCTGCAGCGTGCGGACGATCTGCGCGACGGGTTGTTCCTCGCGTCGCAGGAGACGTTCGACGCGATCGTCGCGACCGCGTTCGAGCCGGGCAGCGATGCCGCGCTGATCGCGATGCTGCCGCGTTTCGTCGCCGACGGCGGTGGTGCGGCACTGGTGGTGCTGATCGGCCAGGCGTCGGCGCGCGAGCGCATCCGCGTGCTGCACGCAGGTGCCGATGCGTGTTTCGGCGCGCCGTATTCGTTCATCGAGCTGCACGAGCGCCTGCAGGCGTTGCAGCGGCTGGCCGGGCCGCGCGACCCGGAAGGGCCGGTCGCGGCGGTGTCCATGCTGGAGACGCTCGCGCGCGAACTCAAGGACGGCAAGCTGCGCCTCGCCGTGACGCGGCGCGAATGCCTGCTGCTCGAATGCCTGATGCGCCATCCGAACGCGCCGGTGCCGCGCGACCAGTTGATCCGGTATGTGTGGCAGGACAAGGACGATGTCGATCCATCGAGCGTCAATCTCGTGGTGTCGCGGCTGCGCCGCAAGCTCGCGCGGCATCTGCCCGATGTCCGGATCGATACGGTGAGCCGCTACGGCTACCAGGTGACGCTGCCGGACGCATAACCGCGCGGCCCCCCCTGTACGAACGGGCGCGTTGCCGATGGCAGCGCGCCCGTCGTGCGTTTACGAGCCGAAGAACGGCACACAGAAATCGGGCGGGCCGACGCAATCGCCGGGGCCGTCGGGTTGCGCGCCGGCGCAGCCGGACAGCATCACGCCGGCCGCGATCGCGACGAGCGCAACGCGGGCGGAACGAACGAGCAAGGGACGAAGCTTCATGAATGACGGGTGATGCGAGAGGTGGGCGGCGCGCGCCGGGCAGCACGCCCGGCCGCGCGGCGGTGCGCATCAATGCGAATAGAGCGTGGAGTCGAGGTACTTGATCTGCCCGTCCTGTTCGGCGTGCACGAGTTCGGCGTAGACCTGGGCACGCGTTTTCTCGTGGATCGGCTGTCCGTACGGCGGCACCCACTGGCCGGCGGCCTGCGCGCCGGGCACGCCGTCCTTGGTGGCGGCCGGCGTCATTTGCGTCGCCTGGGTACTCGTTTGCGCGAACGCGGGAACGGACAGCGCGGCACACGCGGCGAGCAGCGTGGAAGCGACGATCGTGGCGGTTTTCATGTTCGGAATCCTCATGATGATTGACTGGATCATCCCCGGCACGGCCAGTCGATGCCGCGCGTCGGGTTGAGGACAAGCATAGGGGAGGGGGGCTATCGGATCGGCATACGCAACGTGAAAAGAAATTCATGCGCCGGCGCGTTCCGCACGGACATGAATGCGGCGTATCGCGAGGATGAAGAAGGTTTCATTTTTCGGGCCGTTTCGATAACGGCGCTGTCACGCCCGCTGCCTAAATTGTGCGCCATCGCATCGCGGACGGAGCGGCCGTTCCACACCGGCCGGCGATGCGAGAAGACCGATCCACTCTAGCGAAACCATCATGAAGAAACTTCTGGCAATCCCGGCAGCGGTCGCGTGCCTGCTTGCAGGCGCGGCGCATGCACAGAGCAGCGTCACGCTGTACGGCACGATCGACGCGGGCCTGGACTACATCAGCAACCAGAAATCGGCGGCCGGCGCGGGGCCCGCTTACGGCGTGCAGAGCGGCAACGTCAGCACGTCGCGCTGGGGGCTGCGCGGCAACGAGGATCTCGGCGGCGGCCTGGCCGCCGTGTTCACCCTCGAGAACGGCTTCAACGTCGCGAACGGCAAGTTCGGCAACGGCGGCGACGAGTTCGGCCGTCAGGCCTGGGTCGGTCTCGCGAGCCGCCAATGGGGCACGGTGACGCTCGGCCGGCAATACGATTTCCTGGTCGACTTCGTCGCGCCGCTGTCGGCGACGGGCTCGGGATTCGGCGGCAACCTCGCCGATCACCCGTACGACAACGACAACCTCGCCAACGACACGCGGATGAACAACGCGGTGAAGTTCCGCAGCGCAGACTACGGCGGCTTCACGTTCGGCGGCGCGTACGGCTTCAGCAACCAGGGCGGCGGGTTCAGCAACAACAACGCGTACAGCGTCGGCGCGCGGTATGCGAATGGTCCGCTCGACGTGGGCGTGGCGTACCTGCAGTCGAACCAGCCGGGCGGCGTGAATGCGCCGAAGAACACCGGCGGATCGCTGAGCAGCTCGGACGGCGATGCGATGCTCGCGGGCGGACGCTGGCGCACGTTCGGCGCCGGCGCGCACTATGCGTTCGATCATGCGACGATCGGCTTCGTCTATACGAGAACGATCCTGAACGACCCGCGCGAACTGTCGCAGGGCGGCGCGTACGGCACCGTGAACGGCCAGTTGCTGACCTTCAGCAACTACGAACTGAACGGGCGCTACTTCCTGACGCCGGCCTTCTCGCTGGGCGGCTCGTATACGTTCACGCAGGGCCGCTTCGACGATGCGGGCCGCAGCATCGCGCCGAAGTGGAATCAGTTCATGCTGCAGGCCGACTATGCGCTGTCGCGCCGTACCGATCTCTATCTCGAAGGCGTGTATCAGCGCGTGACGGGCGCGGACGGTGTCGCGGTGCTCGGCAACGCAGGAATCTTCAATCTGGCCGCGTCGGGCAACGATCGCCAGGCGGTGGTCGCGGCCGGCATCCGTCACAAGTTCTGACCGGCCGGGCCCGCGAAAAAAAAGCACCCGTCGCGATGACGGGTGCATCCAAACGCGACACGCTCCCCACGTGCCGCAACGGGCTCAGGTCGTCGAACGCGCCGGCGTCGCGACCGGCGCTTTCGCGCCGGACGCTGCTTCGTCGGCCGACCACCCTCCGCCCAGTGCCGCGATCAACCCGACCGCCGCCAACTGCCGGCGCGTATTCAGTTCCAGCATCGCCACCTTCGTCTCGAGCTCGGTAGTCTGTGCGGTCACCACGTCGAGATAGCTGACGACGCCGTCCCGATAGCGCGACATCGACAACTGCAACGTGCGTTCGGCCGCGTCGAGCGCTTCCTGTTGACGATCGGCTTCGTCGCCGAGATGGTGCGTGAGTGCGAGGTTGTCTTCCACCTGCTGGCACGCGTCGAGTACCACCGCGCGGTATTTCGCGCCGTTCTCGGCCAGCTGCGCGTGCGCCTGGGCCGTGAGCGCCTGGCGGCGGCCGCCGTCGAACAGCGTGAGCGCGAGGCTGGGCCCGATCGACCAGATCTCGTTCGGCGCCCTGAGCCAATGGCCGAGCCCCGAACTCTGGTATCCGCCGATCAGCCCGAGCGTGATGTCGGGGAAGAACGCCGCGCGCACCACGCCGATCTGCGCGTTGGCGGCCGCCATGCGGCGTTCGGCGGCCGCGACGTCGGGCCGCCGTTGCAGCAGCGTGGCGGGAATGCCGGCCGGGATCGCGGGCAGATACGCCACGCTCAGGTCCGGCGCGAGCGCGAACGACGAGGCCGGTACGCCGGTGAGCGTCGCGATCGCGTGCTCGTACAGCGCGCGCCGTGCCCGCACGTCCTCGGCCGACGCGCGGGCCGAGTCGAGCTGCGTCTGCGCGCGAGAGACGTCGAGATCGGATGCGATGCCGCCCGCGTGCCGGCTCATCGTGAGTTTCAGCGCACGCTGGTACGTGTCGATCGTGTCGGACAGCAACTGCTGCTGCTGGTCGAGCCCGCGCAGGTTGAAGTACGCGTTCGCGAGGCTGGCCTGCAGGCTCAGCTGCACCGATGCGAGATCGTCGGCGCTGGCCTGCGCGTTCGCGCGCCCGGCCGCGACCTCGTTGCGCACCTTGCCCCACAGGTCGAGGTCGTAGTCGAAGCCGGCGTCGAGCGTGTTCGAGCCGTACACGTTCGGCTGGTTCGCGCCGCGCAGCGGGCGCGTGGCCGATTGCCGGTTGCTCGAGACCTGCGCGCCGAGGCCGATGGTCGGGAACAGCCCCGCGCGCGCCTGATCGAACAGCGCGCCGGCTTCGTCATGGCGGGCCACCGCGGCGGCCACGTCGGGGTTGGCGGCCGCCACCCGCGCTTCGAGCCGGTCGAGCACCGGATCGCGGAACGCCTTCCACCAGCCGTCGCGTGCGATGCGGTCGGCCGGCTGTGCCGGCTGCCAGCCGCCCGCTTCCTTGAATTGGGCAGGCAGCGTGGTCTGCGGCGGATGATAGACGGGCGCGAACGAGCAGGCGGAGAGGAACGCGATACTGGCGAGCATCGCGCAGAGCCGACGCGGGTTAGCCATTCGCACGCTCCGTGTCGCGCACGGCCGCCGCGACGGTGCCGGCCGGCGTCGCGAGCCGGACGCGGTCGCCCGCGGACAGCGAGTCGGGCGGGTTGTCGATCACGCGATCGTCGGGCGCGAGGCCGGTCGCGATCTGCACGTGCGTGCCGAGGTCGGTCGCGATCGTGACGGGCTTGAGCACCGCGCGATCGTCCTTGCCGACCACGGCGACCTGAAGGCCGGCCTGGCGGAAGATCAGCGAGCTGGCCGGAATCGTCAACGCGTGGCTGCTGCCGGCCGGCAGCGCGAAATGCACCTCGGTGTATTCGCCCGGAATCAGCTTGCCGTCGCGGTTGTCGACCATCAGCTGCACGAGCAGCGTGCCGGTCGAATTGGCGATCGAATCGTCGGTGTCGGCGAGCGTCGCATGGAAGGTCTCGTCCGGATGCTCGGGCACGGTCAGCGTCGCGCTCATGCCGGGGCGGATCGCGGCGGCCTCGTTCTGCGGCACGCTCACGTAGACGCGCATCCGGTGCACGTCGGACACGGCGAACAGTTCGGGGCCGGCGCCGCCGCCGGCCGAGATCAGCTGGCCGATGTCGGTCTTGCGCGCGGTGACGACGCCGTCGAACGGCGCGACGATGCGCTTGAACGCCTCCAGCGCGTCGAGACGCCGCACGTTGGCCTCGTTGGCCGCGACGATCGCCTGCTTGGCGGCGAGGTCGCTGGTCTTCTCGTCGGTTTCCTGCTGCGATACGGAATCCTGCGCGAGCATCCTGGTCCAGCGCGCGGCCGTGGACGCGGCCAGCTTCTCGTTGGCGAGCGAGCTCTGCAGGTCGGCGCGCGCCTGCTGAAGCTGCTGGTCGAGCTCGGGCGTGTCGATCAGGCCGAGCAGCTGGCCCGACTTCACGTGCGCGCCGATATCGGTGTACCACGCATGCAGGTAGCCCGACACCTGCGCATGGATCGGCGCGCTTTCGAACGCGGACAGGTGGCCGGGCAGCACGAGCGCGGCGCCGTCGCCGCCGGTCGTCGGCGTGTAGGCGACCACGGTTGGCACCGCCTGATCGGCGGACCATCGGGTCATTTCCTGTTTCGCGTGCGCGCGGCCTGCGATGCCGGCCGTCACGATGCCGACCGCGACCAGCGCGGCGATCGTGGCGACGAGCTTGAGGTTGGGCAGCCGTTTCGGCGACTTGATTTCGATCTCAGTGGACATGGGAAGCTCCGGACGCGGAAGGGAAGGAAGCGCGGGGTGCGTCGTGTTTCAGCGCATCGCGCCGATGCACGAGGCTGAACACGACGGGAACGAAGAACAGTGTCGCGATCGTCGCGCACGCGAGGCCGCCGATCACGGCGCGGCCGAGCGGCGCGTTCTGCTCGCCGCCGTCGCCGAGGCCGAGCGCCATCGGCGCCATGCCGATGATCATCGCGAGCGCGGTCATCAGCACGGGGCGAAAGCGCGTGAAGCCGGCTTCGAGCGCCGAGGCGAGCGCGTTGCCGGTTTCGGCGAGGCGCTCGCGCGCGAAGCTGACGACGAGGATCGCGTTCGCGGTGGCCACGCCCATGCACAGGATCGCGCCGGTGAGCGCGGGCACCGACATCGGTGTGTGCGTGGTGAACAGCATCCAGACGATGCCGGCCAGCGCCGCCGGCAGCGCGGAGACGATCACGAACGCATCGGCCCACGAGTGGAAGTTCACGACGATCAGCAGGTAGATCAGCACGATTGCGCCCGCCAGCCCGAGCAGCAGGCCGGTGAACGCGCTGTTCATGGTCTGCACCTGGCCGCGCAGCGTGACGGTCGAGCCCTTGGGCAGGTCCTTCGCGGTGGCCTTGACGATGCTGCCGATGTCGGCGGCGACGGCGCCGAGGTCGCGGCCCTGGGTGGTCGCGTAGATGTCGAACAGCGGTTCGATGTTGTAGTGCGACACCACCGCGTTGCCGACGCCGCGCGTGATCGTCGCGAGACCGCCGAGCAGCTGCGACTGGCCGTTCGCGCCGGTGACAGGCAGGTTCTGCAGCGCCGACAGCGTGGTCATCCGGTACTGAGGCGTCTGCGCGACGATCGGATAGGACACGCCGTTACGCGGATTGAGCCAGTAGGTCGGGTCGACCTGACTGGTGCCCGCGAGCGTCGCGACCACCGAGTTCGTCACGTCCTGCTCGGTGATGCCGAGCTGGTCGGCACGCGTCCGGTCGACCGCCACCGTGAACTGCGGATAGGTGCTGGCCTGCTGGATGCGCGGGTCGGCCACGCCGGCGATCAGGCGCAGCTTGCGGTACAGCTCGCGCGCATAAGCGAGGTTGGCCTGCTGGTTGGGGCCGGCCACCTGCAGGTCGACCGGGGCCGGTGCGCCGAAGTTGAGGATCTGGCTGACGATGTCGGCGGGCAGGAACGAGAACGTCGTGCCCGGATAGGCGCGCGGCAGGCGTTCGCGCAGCTCGCGCACGTAGTCGGCGGTCGGCGCGTGGTCGTGCGACAGCGAGATCAGGATGTCGCCGTCCTGCGGTCCGAGCGTGCCGCTGTTGTTGTAGGTCAGATTGATCCCGCTGTTCGGCAGGCCGATGTTGTCGACCACTTCGCGCAACTGCGCGGGCGGGATCACGCCGCGAATCGTGTTTTCGATACGGTCGAACTCGGCGGCGGTTTCCTCGACACGCGTGCCGACCGGCGCACGCACGTGCAGCGAGATCTCGCCCGAGTCGATCGTCGGGAAGAAGTTGCGGCCGAGCCACGGGACGAGCAGGAACGACGCGGCCACCACGCACAGGAACGCGACGACGAACGGCTTGCGGCGCGTGAGCGCGAGGCCCAGCAGGATCCGGTACGACGCGCGCACGGACTCGAAGCGGCGCTCGAATGCACGCTGGAAGCGCACCAGCGGATTGCGCGACGGCGGCGCGTCGTGCGCGCCGGCATGGCCTGCATGCGAATCCATGATCGCCGCGAGCTCGCCCGACGCATGGCCGGCCGACGCGTGCGGCTTGAGCAGGTATTGCGCGAGCATCGGCACGAAGGTGCGCGACAGCACGAACGACGACATCATCGAGAAGATCACCGCCTTCGCCATCGGCACGAACAGGAAACGCGAGATGCCGTCGAGCATCAGCATCGGCACGAACACGATGCAGATGCACAGCAGCGAGACGAGCGCCGGCATCACGATCTGTTTCGCGCCGTCGACGATCGCGGTGCGCGTGTCCTTGCCCTGTTCGAGGTGCCAGTTCACGTTCTCGATCGTCACCGTCGCGTCGTCGACCAGAATCCCGACCGCGAGCGCGAGGCCGCCGAGCGTCATCACGTTGAGTGTTTCGCCGGTCGCCGCGAGCAGCGCGATCGCCGAGAGCACGGCCAGCGGGATCGACGCGGCGATGATCAGCGTCGAGCGCCACGAGCCGAGGAACAGCAGGATCATCAGCGACGTCAGCGCGGCGGCGATGATGCCTTCGCGCGCCACGCCGCTGACGGCGCCGTTCACGAAGGTCGACTGGTCGCCCATCGTGACGAGCTTCAGGCCCGGCGGCAGCGTCTGTTCGACCAGCGGCAGCTTCGCCTTCACGCCCGCGATGATGTCGAGCGTCGATGCCGAGCCGTTCTTCAGGATACTCATCAGCACCGCGCGGCGGCCGTCCACGCGCACGATGTTGCCCTGCGGCGGGTAGCCGTCACGCACATGCGCGACGTCACGGATATAAATCGTCGTGCCGTCGACCGACTTGATCGGCAGGTCGTTCAACGCGTCGAGCGAGAGCGGGCTGTTGTTGAGCTTGATGTTGTATTCGAAGCGGCCGATCTTCTGCGTGCCGGCCGGGATGATCTGGTTCTGCTGCGCGAGCGCGTGCGCGACGTCCTGCGCCGACAGCCCTTTCGACTGCAGCGCCTGCGGGTCGAGGTCGATCTGCACTTCACGTGACTTGCCGCCGTACGGCGTCGGAATCGCGACACCGGGCACCGACAGCAGCTGCGGCCGAATGAAGTTGACCGCGTAATCCGCCAGCTTCTGTTCGTCGAGCGTGTTGCTGGTCAGCGCGATCTGCAGCACGGGGACGGTCGACGCGTTGTAGTTGAGGATTTGCGGCGGCGTGGTGCCGGGCGGCATCTGTTTGAGCACGGTCTGCGAGATCGACGTGACCTGCGCGGTCGCCGTGCGGATATCGACGGTCGGCTGGAAGAAGATCTTCACGATGCCGTAGCCGCGGAACGATTGTGACTCGATATGCTGGACATCGTTGACCGTCGTGCCGAGCGTGCGTTCGTAGTACGTGATCACGCGTCCGGACATGTCGTCCGGCTGCAGGCCGGCGTAGTTCCAGACGACGCTGATCACCGGAATGCGGATATCCGGGAAGATGTCGATGGGCGTGCGGAGTGCCGCGAGCGGACCCGCGATCAGGATCAGCAGCGCCAGCACGACGAACGTGTAGGGCCGGGTGAGCGCGAGCCGGACAATTTTCAGCATGGGGTGCTGCTCCGTTCAAAAGCGTCGTGAAGAAGAGCCGGATGCGCGCGGCTTCGGGAAAACACCGATACGCAGCCGATGACCGCATTCTGCGGAGCGGCCCCTAACAGCCGGTCGCTAAAAAGATGAAAGAAGTTTTAGGTGGCGGCGGCCGGATTCAGCCGAGCATGTAGCCCGAGCCGCGGATCGTGCGGATCAACGGTGCCGCACCCGGCCGGTTCACCTTCTTGCGCAGGCGGCCGACGTGGACGTCGATCAGGTTGGTGCCCGGATCGAAGCGGCAGCCCCACACCGCCTCGAAGATCATCGTGCGCGTGAGCACGCGGCCGGCGTGGCGCATCATGAATTCGAGCACGCGCAATTCGGTCGGCAGCAGCGCGAGCTCGCTCGCGCCGAGCGTGACGCGGCGCCGCACCAGGTCGAATGCGAGCTCGCCCGCGCGCAGGACCGTCTCGACCTGCGCGCCGCGCGGCCGGCGGCGGATCAGCACGTCGATGCGCGCGCACATCTCGTCGAGCGAGAACGGCTTGACGAGATAGTCGTCGCCGCCCGCGCGCAGCCCCTGGATGCGCTGGTCGACGTCGGACATCGCGCTCATCACGAGCACCGGCGTGTCGAGGCCGACGCCGCGCATCGTCGCGAGAATCGTGAGCCCGTCGAGATCCGGCAGCATGCGGTCGAGCGTCACGACGTCGTAGTCGGCACTCATCGCCCTGGCCATGCCGTCGCGGCCGGTGCGCGCGACGTCCACCTGGTGGCCGGCGGCGCGCAGCGTCTGGGTGATGTGATCCGCGATCAGCGGATCGTCTTCGATCGTCAGGATGTGGGGCATGGACGGAGCGGCCCGGGCGGAATCAGGCGGCGGCGCGCTCGGGCGCGCGATAGTGTTCGACCACGTAGTCGATGAAGCTGCGGACCTTGGTCGACAGATGGTTGCGGCTCGGGTAAAGCATCGAGATGCAGCGCGCGCCGCCGTTCACTTCGTAGCGTTCGAGCAGCGGCACCAGCGCGCCGCGTGCGAGATCGTCGGCGACGAGCGGGTGCGGCAATTGCGTGATGCCCATGTGATTGAGTGCCGCGATCCGCACCATCATGCTGCCGGTCGAGGCCAGTGCGTTGCCGGTGTAGACGCGGTAGGAACCGTCGACGTCCGAGAATTCCCAGCTGCGCGCGGTGCCGTTCGACACGGTCAGCAGGCTGTGTTCGTTCAGTTCGACGGGGTCGTTCGGCGTGCCGTGGCGCGCGAGGTACTCGGGTGACGCGACGACGACGTCGCGCACGCTCGTCAGCATCCGCGACACGAAGGTCGCGTTGACGAGGCGGCGATCGTCGCAGAAGCAGACGTCGTAGCCGCCCTCGACCATGTCGACGTGCGTGTCGAACGTGGTCACGTCGAACCGGACGCGCGGATGCCCGTCGCGATACGCCGACAGCAGCATGCCGAGGCCGGCCGCGACGGAGGTCGCCGACGCGGCGATCCGCAGCGTGCCGCGCGGGTCGCGCGTGACCTGCACGAGGTTCGATTCCATCTCGTCGAGCTTCTCGATGATCGAGCGGCAACCGTCGAGATATTCGCGGCCGGTCTCGGTGAGGGACAGGCTGCGGGTCGTCCGGTTCAGCAGTCGCATGTTCAGGTGCGCTTCGAGCATGCCGACGCTGCGCGTGACCGCGGCCGCCGACATCCCGAGCTGGCGCGCGGCGAGATTGAAACTCGACAACTCGACTACACGCGTGAACACGCGCATCGCTTGCAGTTGGTTCATGGTCCGCCGAAGGAAAGAATTGACCGTTCGCATGCGCCGCCGACGCATCGCTCGATGCGTGCCGCCGCGCGTGACCGGCAAGGTAGCGAGCCGATTATGGGATGCGGGCCGGCGCCGGACACTTAAAAAACGACGCGGAATGGATGAAATTTCGTTTAAGGAAGCGGCGGACGAGGCGGGGGATGAGGCGTGCGCGAGCGGGGCGGCATTCTCGCCTGACACTGCGATTCACTGAACACGCGTGTCGTCGAAGGTATCGACCCTGCCATCGAGATCGTCGTGCGTCGTGACGGCGAATACGCGATTGTCGCAACGGCAGTCAACCTAAAAATAAATTCATGAAGCTGCATCAAATCTTCAGGTGCGCGCGCGACGCGGCTGCCGATAATGGGCCGATACGAGTAGCCACGAGGAACGCAATAATGACGCAGCCGCTGAGTATCAAGATGATCCAGGAGCACGGCAAGCCGGTGGTGCTGGTGTCGGTCGAACGGGGCGCCGCGGTGCTCGATCCGGAGGACGTCGACGCGGTCATCCAGTATCTGAGCCTGTTGCGCGCGTCGATGCAGCCGGCCGTGCCCGAGATGCCGCCGCGCGCGCAGCAGTTCGTGACGGAGATGGACCCGTGCTGGTATGCGGAGCGCCATCCGCTGTACGGCGGCGCGGTGCTGTTGCTGCGGCACACGGGGCTCGGCTGGGCGAGTTTCGCGCTGCCGCCGCGGAGCCTCGAGCGTCTGCACGGGTCGCTCACGCAACTGCTCGAGGACGAGCAGATGGTGGTCAGCCTGCCGAACTGATTCGGCGCGTGGGTCGATCGCGCCGGCCGGGGCCCGCTTCCGGTACACGGGAAGCCGGCCCCTTCGCGCGATCGCCTAGAAGGTGTGGCGCAGCCCGATCCGGCCGACCGCCTGCCGGCCGCTCGACGACGGATCGAAGCCCGCGACCTGCGCGACGGCGCCGCCCGACGCCATCTGCAGTGCCGCGAGTGCATAGATCGCCGTGCGCTTCGACAGCTCGTACTCGGCGCTCGCGTTCAGTTGCCGGTAGTCGGGTTCCTGGCCGGTCGCATGGTCGCGGCCGGTCGTGTAGGTATAGCCGAGGCCGAAGTTGAGCTGGCTCGTGGCGGCGAGCGTGCCGGCGATCTCGTAGTTCTGGAACTTCACGTCCTGCGCGTCGTCACCTTGCTGGAAATCGACGTTGGTGAAGTTGCCCATCAGCTTGACGTTGCCGATCTGGTACGACGCGCCGGCCGCGAAGATGTTCTGGCTGCGCGCGTTCATGAGCGCGTCGCCGTACACCGCGTTCGTGTATCCGCCGCCGTTCTGGTAGCTCTGCACAGCCTGCTCCGGATCGTTGACGCGCAGGTAGCCGACGCCGGCCGAGAACGACCCGTTCGTGTACGCGAGCGCCGCGCTGTACGCGGCGTTGTCGGAGAAGCGGCCGGGCTGCCCGCCGAACGAGTAGAGCGCCTCGGCGGTGAAGCCGGCGATCGTCGGGCTCGTGTATTTCACGGCATTGCTGATCGCGAAACCGTTGTCGAGGTTGTCCATGTCGTTCGGGTGCGAGAAATACCAGCCCCCGTAATAGTCGTTCAGCGAATACGGCTCGATCAGGTCGACGATCGGATCCCACTGCCGGCCGAGCGTCAGCGTGCCCATGCGTTGGTCGGACAGCCCGACGTAAGCGTTGCGCGAGAACGCGAGGCCGCTGCCGAGCCCGCCGTTCGTGGAATTGAAGCCGCTTTCGAGATCGAAGATCGCGGCGAGCCCGCCACCGAGATCTTCCTTGCCGCGCAGCCCCCAGCGGCTGCCGGCGCTGACGCCGCTCGCCATCTGCCACAGGTGCTGGCCGTCGACGTTCGACGCGAAGTCGATCCCGGTGTCGATGACGCCGTACAGCGTGACGCTGCTTTGCGCATGCGCGTGGGAGAACAGGCCGCAGCAGGCGAGTGCGCACGTCATGCGCAGCAGCCGTGTCGTTTTATTCATGGATGAAGGTCTCGAACGTAGGTTGACGGATATTGTTCGCAGTCCTTGTTTAAAGGGCTGGTCGTCGAGAATATAGCTGCGTCAAAAGCGTGCGGATCGGCAATTCAGTCTTTCAGTTTTTGCGTTGGTTTCGTGCCTGTGGGCGGTCGACAACGCGGGTGTTGGGCGCTGTGGGTTGTTCGCTTCGGGGTGGGGGCTTGGGGGGATGACTCCGCGCTTCGCAACGTGACCGACATTGACGACATCGATGCGCAGCGCGCCAGCGTTTGAATATGCCCGGATCTGGAGGCTCCCGGTCGACGATGGCCTGCGAGCTATTTTCAGATCAGGCGCAATTTTCAGCAAAATAATAATTCATCCCGATCCGGATTTTGAATGATTGGCGGGTTTGATCCAATTCAAATATCAATCGACGAATCAAATTATTGAGCAATGTAGGCGGCCATTCCGGTGGCTTCCGAACGCGAAATGCCGGGATCGATCATTCACGATCGTCAAACGCCAGAATCCGCGTTACGTCAGGGTTGAAGGGCGAAGAAACCAGGAATGGATGATTCGATGCCGCGAATCAAATGATTATCAATGACGGACGTTTATTTTTCCGGTTTTTGCGGATAAGGTTCGACTCGGTGAAAGTGATTTGTCAGGAAGTGCGGCGATTGATCATTGCTTGCCGCGGTTTCATTCGACCGCCGCTTTCGCCGATCAGCATGCGCGACGACGCGTCGACAGGAATCTCTTCGCGGAATCCTGCGACGGGCTCGATGTGCGCATATCCGTTTCGACATTCATGCCATGAGAGGGCTCATGAACAAGAACATCCGCAGATACGTTGCTTCCGTCATGCCACGCGCGCTGGCCGGTGCGGCACTGCTGGTCGCGGCGGCCGGTGCGCACGCGCACGGCCGTTTGACCGAACCGCCTTCGCGCATCGTGCTGTGCACGCAAGGCCAGAATCCGAACTGCCCTGTCGACGCGTGGCACGCTAACGCGATGGAGAACGGCAAGTTCTTCCCCGCGACGCAAAGCGGCCTGTCGGATCCGTTCGCGCCGGACGACGCGAAGAATGCCGCACCACCGAAGGACGGCGAAATCGCCGGCGCCAGCACGAATGGCCCGCTGCCCGTGCTGAACGAGCAGTCGCCGGGCCGCTGGCAGAAGATCCCGCTACGGCCGGGCGCGGTGCAGAATTTCAAATGGGAATTCAGCGCCGTGCACAAGACGCGTCGCTGGAACTACTTCATTACACGCGCCGACTGGAACCCGTCGGAAAAGCTCACGCGCGCGCAGTTCGAGCCCACGCCGTTCTGCACGATCCAGAATCCCGGCCAGCCATACTGGAACCCGAACGCGAACCTGGTGCCCCAGCAGCCGACCATTCACGCGTGCCGGCTGCCGATGCGTAGCGGCTACCACGTCATCCTTGCAGTCTGGGAAGTCGCGGATACGGCGATGGCGTTCTATCAGGTCGTCGACGCGATCTTCACCAATGGCGATACGACACGCAGCCCGTTCTGATCCGGCCGCGACATGACGCGCCCGGCGCGTCATGAGTTGAAGAACCCGTGTGAGGGATGCGGTGAGCGTCACTGACACGGCAACCGGCTTACCCGGCGACCACCTGGTTGCGGCCTTGATGCTTCGCGCGGTACAGGCGTTCGTCGGCCTTGCGCAGGATCGCGTCGATCGTCTCGCCGTCCCGGCCGAATTCGGAGGCGCCGACACTCACGGTGACCTTGATCGGTTCGCCGATGCCAGCTTCGAACGGCGCGCCGGCGATTGCCGCGCGGATGCGCTCGCCGATCGACCGGGCCGTGTCCAGCGCGGCTTGCGGCAGCAGCACCATGAATTCCTCGCCGCCTACCCGCGCGACGCCATCGTACGGCCGGATCGCATCGGTGCATTTGTCGACGAAGCGTTGCAACACCTGATCGCCCGCCTGATGCCCGTAACTGTCGTTGATCGCCTTGAAGTGGTCGAGGTCGAGCGCGAGCAGCGAGAACGGCGCGCCGTTGCGCTTGGCCCGGTTGATTTCCGCTTCCACGCTTTCGATGAATTGCCGCCGGTTGGTCGCGCCCGTGAGCGGGTCCGTGGCCGCCAGGTGTTCGAGCTTTTCGTTGGTCCGTTGCAGCGCCTGCAACGCACGCTCCGTCCTGGCCATCGCGTCCCTCAACCGGGCAAACAGTTCTGCCTGGCTGTAGATCTTCGAAAACGAACGGGTCGTTTGAAAGGCCTGCACCACGCCGAAACTGAGCAGGAAGAAGCCGGCTGCGAAAATCGCATGCGCGAGCCACCACATGTGATTCCACGGCCGCCCGAGGATGAAGGCGAGCGACGAGAGTGCGAACGACGTGACCGAAATGCCGTAGATCGTCATCAGTGGCGAGCGGATGCGGCGTACGACCAGTGCAACGACGTTCACGGCCGAGAGCAGCAGTGCGCCGCCTTCCATCGACAGGCGCACCCACAGGTGGCCGGCCACCGGCGAGAAGGCGATCACGGCGACCGCGACGTCGACGAGTCCGAACAGCGCGAGCCAGGGCAACCAGATGCGGGGATCGGCGCGGGTCGTTGCGCTGTCGGCCTTGTGACTATAGGTGAGCTGCCCGACAAGGATCAGGATCGACATGGTCAGGCGCGATGCCGGCCCGTACAGCAGGAACAGCCAGATGTTGTGATGCGCCATGCCGGTGAACAGGCCGTGCAACGCATAGATGACGGAAAAGCCCAGAAAGCCCAGCGTAAGCCAGCGAAGCAACGGCTCACCCGACAGGCGATAGCAGCGCCAGCAGACATACGTGACGAACGCGCCTTCGAGCGTGGCGGCCGCGATCGCCAGCTCGTGAAAGGCGTGATTCTCGAATTTCAGCGACGGGTCCTGGAAGAAGTACAGGTAGGCGATCAGATAGGCGGGCAGCAGCGCGAAGCCGACCAGCAGGAGCCTCGCGTACACCCGGGTGACCAGTTGGGCGGTGCGGGTCGACGCTTGGGGGGCGAGATCGACAGTCATGTTCGGCCTCCGGGTTCGGTGGATGCATCAAGGACGGCTACGTGACGTCATCGCGGGTCGGCAGCCAATACGATGAAGCCAGATCGCGTCGCCTGAATTTCGTTGTTTTGAACAATCAGCCAAATGGCTGCGGGATATCCGGTTAAATTATCGAATGGCGATAATTGCAATATGGCAATGCGATCGCGTGAATATTTCTGGTTTCGATATGGGTGAAAATACTCGATTCAAAGGTTGATGCCTGACGATTATGTAGTATAACCAATCGAAACGCAGGCGTCGGATTGAAGCATCACTACATCGGCCGTCGAAAGACCGGTATCCGCCGCCGCGCGGCAGGCACGCTATCCCAAGCCTGCGTGACGGCTTCACGTACCGCCTGCATCGCGCTTGTGACGGGCATCCGGTCTTGCGCGAAAGTGGCGTGTACATGCTTCACCAGCATAGACCGAAGTCGCAGTTTTTTCCGTCGTAGATATAAAAACAAAATCAATATCGAAATTTGTCTTCGGACGGCAATTTGTAAGGTTGATTTCTCTTGAATTCGACCTGGGCGGAGCGTTGTCAATCGAAAGTGGAAGCCACCGGGTGGAGGAGTCGAAAGGCTGATCTGATCACGATGCTGATTCGGTAGTCCGTATCAATGGTGCAGACGCTTGCCGTCCGCATGACGTGGCGGGTTTTCGTTACGCCCGTGTGGACGGAGCGCGTCTTCCTGAAATCTTACCCGGCATGTATCGCGTGAAAGACCGATGCCGGCAATGCGTAAAACGCGATGAGGGCGTGAACATGAAGAGCAACCGATCCGGAATCATGCAGCGATCGACCTTGAAGGGCGCGCTGGCGCTTCTGCTGGCATGGTCGTCCTTCGGCACCGGCACCGGCACCGCCGGTGCAGCCGGGACGGGTACCGGCACGGCGCCGGCATTCGTTTATAGCCCGTACAAGGACGCGACGATTTCGATGAACTGGAACACGAACGTCATCTCGTCGAACGTCACCGGTCAGATGCGCCCGGTGCTGTCGGTGCTGCCAGCCGGTGTCCGTACGCTGACGCTCGCGTTTGCGACCGGCGAATGCGGCAGCGAGAACTGGGCGGGCGTCGACGGCGGCGCGATGGCGGCCGCCAACGTGCCGCTTTTCACTGCTGCCAATGTGAATTACGTGATTTCCACCGGCGGCGCGGCCGGCATGTTCACGTGCGGGTCGGATGCGGGCATGGCGGCCTTCATCAATCGTTATGCATCGAGCAACCTCATCGGGATCGACTTCGATATCGAGGGCGGGCAGACACAACAGGTGATCGACGATCTCGTCCGGCGCGTGGCGGTCGCCCAGCAGAATTATCCCGGCCTGCGCTTCAGCTTTACGCTCGCGACACTGGCCCCTTCCCAGCAGGGCGCGACCACGGCCGGCTCCTGGGGCGCCAGCGCCCCCGACAGCTTCAACGTGTACGGAGACTGGGTCATGCAGGCGATCCAGGCGTACGGCCTGAAGAACTACACCATCGACCTGATGACGATGGACTACGGGTCGGCGGGGGCCGGGAACTGCGTGGTCGCGAACGGCACCTGCCAGATGGGACAGTCGGCGATCCAGGCGGCGATGAACCTGCACGATCACTGGGGCGTACCGTACAGCCAGATCGAGCTGACGCCGATGATCGGCGGCAACGATGTGAGCGGCGAAACCTTTACGCCGGCGGATGCGGACACCGTTGCGCAGTTCGTGAAACAGAATGGCCTCGTGGGTGTCCACTTCTGGTCGTTCGACCGTGACGTCGATTGTCCGCCCGGCGCCGCATCGTCGACGTGCAACTCCATCGGCGGCGTCGGTACGCTCGGTTATACGAACCGGTTTGCCAACGACCTCGCGCCCGGCAATTGAACGAAGCGGGGGCAGCGCGCCGGATCGGTGTCGGCTTCCGCGTCGACCGTACCTTCAGGCCGCGGCGGATCGCCCTTTCGGCTCGGCGAGGTGTGCCAGCCCGAGGCCCTCGAGCACCTGCGCCTGAATCGATGCCGCTTGGGCGTTGAGGGCGTCAGCGCCGAATGACTCGCCCACGATCAAACGCGGCGGGCGAGTACCGTTGGCTTGTGCGACAAGCTGCACGATCGCGTCGGCGACGTCGTGCGGGTTCGGCGCGTGGTCGCTCGCGAACAGCGCCATGAGCGTCTCCACCATCTTGTCCGGAATCGCACCGGCCTCGCCGTAGCCGGGTACGCGCGCGGCGTCGGCGGGCCGCTGCGCGCTGGCGAAAATATTCGTCGGATAGTTGCTGGGTTGAACGAGAACGACGGCGATGCCCGACGTCGACAACTCGTAGCGGTAGCTGTCGGTCAACGCTTCGAGCGCGAACTTCGATGCGCCATAGAGACCGAAGAACGGAAACGTCACGCGGCCGAGTATCGAGCCGATGTTCACGATCAGGCCTTCGCCCTGTTTCCTGAAGGTCGGCAGTACCGCCCTCGACGTTCGCTGGATGCCGAATACATTCACGTCGAAGAGCGCCTGTACCTGCTGTGTCGTGAACGCCTCGGAAATACCCGCTGATCCGATACCTGCGTTGTTGACGAGGACGTCGAGATGCCCGGCATTTTCCAGCACGGAAGCCACGCCTCGCTCGACGGACGCATCGTCCGCCACATCCAGTTCGATGACGTGCATGCCTTTCGCTTGAAGGGCATCGGCATGCGGCCGGTTTCGGCCGGCGATGTCGCGCATCGACGCGAATACCCGGTGCCCGGCCGCCGAGAGCCCTTCTGCAGTGTCGCGGCCGAAGCCGCTGCTGGCGCCGGTTATCAGAATAGTTTTGGACATGTCGAGTGTGTTCCAGCAAAACAAGGTTGGAGAGCCGCAACCGAATCAGCGCGAGCATGTCCGGCGCGGTCGAGATGAAATGGGCGACGTCATTGGAGAACTCTTCGCCGCATTGCGGTGCAGTCTAGGTTTTTCACGGAAAGCGGGCTATAGTCGCAAATGACATTAATGGATGCGTTTACGACATGAGATTGTCCATTCTGGCGCTCGAAGGGCTGTTCGACACCGGCCTGACGGTGCTTTTGGATACCTTCGCGATGGCCAACGAACTGGCTGCCGCTCAGGGCTTTGCCGCGCCGCCCTTCGACGTCGGAGTGGTCGGCGTACGCAGACGCGTCCGTACCGCGCACGGACTGTCCATGCTGGCGGAGCCCGCAAGCAGCGCACGCCATGCCGACTGGGTGGTCGTGCCCGCGCCTGGCATCAGGCAGCCGGAGCGCCTGATCGAGGCGCTGGAGCGTCCGGACGTGCGCGATGCAATGGCGCACCTTCGGGCGTGGCATGCCGATGGCGTCGGCGTCGCCGCCGCTTGCATCGGTACGTTCGTGCTGGCGGAAGCCGGGCTTCTGGATCATCGCCAGGCGACGACCACCTGGTCGCTCTCGCCCTTCTTTCGTCAACGTTATCCTGCGGTCGATCTGAACGATTCACGCATGGTCGTCGCCGCGGATCGCCTGGTGACGGCGGGATCGGCCATGGGCCATCTCGACCTTGCGCTGTGGTTGCTGCGTCAGGCGAGTCCCGAACTGGCCACGCTCGTTGCCCGTTTCATGCTGATCGACAAGCGTTCGTCGCAGGCCGAATACATCATTCCGGATTACCTTGCCCATGCGGATCCGCTGGTCGCTCGATTCGAGCGATGGGCGCGCGAGCATCTTTCCACGGGTTTTTCGCTTCAGGCGGCGGCGGCCGCATTGGCCGTTGGACCGCGCACGCTGCAGCGCCGTACCGAGGCGGTACTTGGGAAGTCGCCATTGGCGTTCGTCCAGGATCTGCGCATCGAACGGGCGCAGAATCTCGTGTCGATGGGTTACGACCTGGAGACGATTGCAAGCGAGGTCGGCTACGCGGATGCGGCGACGTTGCGGGCCTTGTTGCGTCGCAGGCTCGGCCGTGGGGTGCGGGAATTGCGTGCCAGCAATCGGTAGCGTCCGGTCTTGAAAAGCGGCGTGCCGTACGCGGCGAATGCCGAGCCAAGGGGCCGTGGGCGCCGCCGGAACGGCACTAGCGCCTGCCGGCGCGCCCGTGAACACCCGTCAGTTCGACCATGAAATCCAGGAACGCCCGGGTCTTGGCCGGCACGTGATGCCGGGATGGGTAGTACGCATATAACGGATACCGCTCGTCGGCCCACTCGGGAAAGAGATTGATCAACCGGCCGTCGGCGATCAGCGGCTCGGCACCGAGCAGCAGCATCTGCGCAATGCCGGAACCGGCGAGGCACGCGCTGAGCAGGGCGCCCGGATCGTTGACCGTGAGGCGCCCCCGGGTGTCGACCACGATGCGTTTGCGCCGGCGATGGAATTCCCAGGCGAACGGCTTGCCTGTCTCCGGGTTGCGAAATTCAAGGCATCGGTGGCTCCGGCTTTCGAGGTCCTCGGGTTTGGCCGGCCGGCCCCGGCGAGCGATGTACGAGGGCGCCGCGACCGTCACGACGCCGGTATCGAGCAGCTTTCTCGCAATCAGGCTGGACGATCGCGGTTCGCCGAATCGCACGGCGAGGTCGAAGCCGTCCATGACGAGGTCGCCCAGGCTGTCTCGCGCGATGAGCTCGATTTCGAGGTCGGGATGCGCGTCCATGAACGCATCGAGTTGTTGCCCGAGAATGGCCCGGTAAACGACGGGATCCAGATTGATTCGCAGCTTTCCGCGCACGACGGAGGCGCCGCCTGCGGCCGCCGCGGCCGCTTCCTCCAGCCCGGCAAGATGCGGCATGACCTGCTCGTAAAACCTGCGGCCCTCTTCGGTCAGCGACACCGACCGCGTCGTTCGATTGAAAAGCCGGATGTTCAACCTTCTTTCCAGTCGTGCAATCGCTCGACTGACGCCCGGCGGCGTCATGCCTATTACGTCGGCCGCAGCCGCAAACGTTCCGGCATCGACCACGGCGGCGAACACGCTAATGCTGCCGGACAGTTTCTCGCTACTGGATCTCATGGTTGTTCGAGTGCATACGGTGGCGGATCGCGGGCGACCCGCTGAAGGCCGCTACGCCGACGCCGGACAGCGCAGCAATGCCGGTCGTCTGCGTCGATCATGCCGAATTAGTGACGCGTTGTCACTTATCTGCTTCCATCCATGTCGTTTTGTTTCGCTCGATGTTTGGCCAGAATGCGACCGACGTATTCACACACGGAGAACGAACATGTATGCGATAACAGGAATCACCGGCAAGGTCGGCGGCGCATTGGCCAGCGAGCTGCTGGCGGCGGGGCGGCCGGTGCGCGCGGTCGCGCGCGACACGACGCGGGCAGGGGCGTGGGCGGCGCGCGGGTGCGAGATTGCGACTGCCTTCATGGAAGACCCATCGTCGCTCGCCGCCGCGTTCACGGGCGCTGCGGGCGTTTTCATCCTGCCGCCTTCGGAGTTCGATCCGGAGCCCGGGTTTCCCGAGGCGCGGAAGGTGATCGAGGCCGTGTCCGCGGCGCTTCTGAAGGCGCGCCCTGAAAAGGTCGTTTGCCTGTCGACGATCGGTGCACAGGCTGACGAGCCCAATCTGCTCACGCAACGCACGCTGATGGAACAGGCGCTGCGCGAGATGCCGATGCCCGTGACGTTCCTGCGGCCCGGCTGGTTCATGGAGAACGCCGCGTGGGACGTCGCGTCCGCGCGCGACGAGGGCGTCGTCGCCAGCTACCTGCAGCCGCTCGACAAGCCCGTGCCGATGGTCGCCACCGCGGACGTAGGTCGCGTTGCGGCCGAACTGCTCCAGCAGACCTGGCGCGGTGTGCGTGTCGTCGAGCTCGAGGGCCCGCGCCGCGTGAGCCCCGACGATCTTGCACTCGCCTTCGCTCGCGTTCTGGGCCGGCAGGTGCGCGCAGAAGGCGTCGACAGGCGAACGTGGGAAGCGCTGTTCCGTGCGCAGGGCATGAAACATCCACTACCCCGCATGCGCATGCTGGACGGCTTCAACGAAGGCTGGATCGATTTCGAAAGTAATCCGGAAGAAATCGTGCGTGGTCGCATCGCACTGGATACGGTTCTCGGCGAGCTTGTGTCGCGTGCGGTCTGAATGAATTCGGTGGGCGGCGTGTGGCGCGTTGGTGCTACGCGCCAACGATGCATCGTCGCGGTCGAACGACTGCCGGATTCCATGTCGATCGGGTGTCGCGATTGTCGCTATTAATGTCATTTGTGACTATGGATCAGACCTCGTCGCGAGTCTAGACTGCGAAGCGTTTCCGGCATCCGCAGATCTCTGCTGCACCTTCTGTACGACAAGGCCAATCCGATGACATTTTCGCCAGAACTTCACCTGCTGACGCTCACCGCACTCGCAACGCTGCTGATGTGGATTCCGTACATGCTGGCCAGGATCATGACGCGTGGCCTGATGGCGGCCCTGAACAATCCCGATCCGTCCCGTCCGCCCGATCCGCCGTGGGCGGAACGCGCACGGAGCGCGCATGCGAACGCGATCGAGAATCTCGCCGTGTTCGCCCCGCTCGTGCTGATGTGCGCAATGACGGGGGCGAGCGGCCCGGCGACGGTGTTCGCGGCCAAGCTCTATCTCGGTGCCCGGTTGGTTCACTACGTGGTCTACGCCGCCGGCATTCCCGTTGTTCGCACGATCGCCTTCCTGGCCGGCTTCGCGGCGACGCTCACGTTCGCTGTTGCGTTGCTCGGACACGCGAGCTGACCCCCACGCACTTGCGTTTCACTTGCCTGCTTACTTCAGAGGTCACCATGAAATCGACTCCCGGCAACATCCTCGACACGATCGGCAACACGTCACTCGTCCCGTTGCGAAACGTTGTCCCGAAGAACGGCGCACGCCTTTTCGTCAAGCTCGAAAGCCAGAATCCAACCGGCAGCATGAAAGATCGGATCGCGCTCGAGATGATCGAAGCTCCCGAGCGGGATGGGCGTCTGAAGCCCGGCGGCGCAGTGGTCGAATACACCGGCGGCAGCACGGGTGTGTCGCTGGCGCTGGTGTGTGCCGTCAAGCGGCATCCGCTGCATCTGGTTTCATCGGATGCGTTCTCGAAGGAAAAGCTGGATCACATGCGCCTGCTGGGCGCGAAGCTGACGCTCGTCGCCAGCGACAACGGCAAGCAAACCGAGAAGCTGACGAAGGACATGATTCGCGAAGCGCATCGAATTGCCGGCGAGACGGGCGCATACATCACGGCGCAGATGGAAAACACCGATCAGCTCAACGCCTATACGAAGATGGCCGACGAGATCTGGGAGCAGACGGGCGGCCGCCTCGACGGCTTCGTCCAGAGCGTCGGCACGGCTGCGTCGCTGCGCGGGATCTCGCGGCGCTTGCGCGAACACGATGCACGCATTCGGATCGCCGGTGTGGAGCCGGCCGAATCCGCGGTACTGTCGGGCGGCCCTACCGGCGCGCACAAGATCGACGGGATCGGCGCGGGTTATGTCGTGCCGCTTTGGCGCGACGGGATTGCTGACGAGCTCGAGCGTGTCTCCACGGAGGAGGCGAGAGCCATGGCGTTCCGACTGGCTGCCGAAGAGGGGTTGTTCTGCGGTACGTCGACCGGAGCCAACGTAACTGGCGCATTGCGACTCGCCGAACGGCTTGGCCCGGACGCCACGATCGTGACGATCATGTGCGACACCGGCATGAAGTACCTGAAGTCGTTCGCGCCAACGACGGGCTGACGGCCATTGGTCGTAGCCGCATCGTTTTGCACCGGGACCGGTTTCGTCTGGCGCAGCAGGTGAACGGCGATCAACGCGACCGGCACGACGCCGATGATCCGGTGGCGGGCATGGCGCCGTGCTGGCGGGAAGGCCTCGGGTTCACTCACGTCCGCGTCACGCACGGATGATGCATCGCTCTACTGGATGACATGAAAGGATTCCTGATAATAAAGCGGTGGAGCGAATGAAAAGGGACGGCGTCTGCGACGCGGCCGTCTACCGTTGATCGACAACCGACCGGTGCCGCATCGGGATGCGCGAGCGTGTGCGACGGCGGACAGTCGTTACGGTTGGTCGGCAGCAGTGTGTCGGCTTCGGCATCGATCGGTTGCTGGCGGACTTCGGCGCGCATGAGCGACGCCGGCGTGGATGGTGCGAAAGTCTGCGTGCCGAACGGCAGGGTCGGTGCCTGTTATGAACCAATACGAATCCGGCCATTGGCGGATTTGACCCGTGACATATTCAGGGTGGCGCGCAGGTGACGTTTGTTTCACCGCGCGGTTCTTGTCGGGGCTATTGGAGCCATTTCGATCATCATGACCCGATTAAACGATTAAGAACACGTAATTGAATCAATCGCGCGGAAAGTTACGCTTTACTTTTCAGCATGAAAAAATGTGTGATTGAGTAACATTGGTTGCGTCTATTTTTAATATCAGGCGGGCATTTTCAGGCGCAGCATAATTCGGATCGGCGACGTACAATTCGCTGCGAAACGGTAATGCCGTGAAAAATGCGCCATTTCCCCAAAGCCCCTCGAACCCGGCTGGTTTTCTCTTGATCGCCATTGGCATGGTTGCCGGGCACCGCTGGCGCCTGTTGCGAACGCCGACAGCAGCCCGAATGCAGAATGACCCACAACCGATACGACAGCTCGCCCCGACGCATGGCGACCGTCATCGACACCAAGGAAGCAAGATGCCGACATTCCAGGTGATGTTGAAGATGGCACTCTACGTTTCGCTGGTCCTGGCCACGCCAGGCCCGACAAATACCTTGTTGCTGTCCTCGGGAATCAAGGTCGGCTTCCGGCAATCGTCGCGACTCCTGGTTGCGGAGGCATCGGGCTACGGCTTCGCGATATCACTGTGGGGTTTCTTCCTGGCGACCTTCGCGGCCACGCGGCCCTGGCTTTACGATGTGCTGAAGCTGGGGAGTTCGGCCTACATCTTCTATCTCGCCCTGCAGCTATGGAAAAGCCCGCACCTTGAGGGCATCCGGTCGGGCACCATCGGCTTTCGCGACATGTTCGTCGCGACGACCATGAACCCGAAGGCGTTGTTGTTCGCCACGGCGATCTTTCCCCCGCAGGCTTTCGTATCGGTTCCGTTCTATCTCTGCTCGATCGCGGTCTTTACGGCGCTTGCCGTGACGATCGGTTCGATGTGGCTTGTCGTCGGCGGCGTCCTGACGGCGCGCCGGTCGCTGGCCACCCATACCGGAACGCTGCTTCGCGGCGCGTCGGTCGTGCTGGCGATGTTCGCGGGCACGCTGGCGTTTTCCGTACTCAATCGCTAAGGCCTGTCGGGCAGCACCCCTCCCATCGCCGGGAGCAGGTCAAGTTCGCCGAAATGCGCAAGGGTCGACATCATTGTTTCGCAAATGGTGGCGACCTTATTCGTTTCCCGTTAATTGGGTAGTTCATTTATCGTTTTCATACAATAAATGGGTGTGTTGTCTAAAAATGAAATGGTTGATTTTTAAAAATGTAAATACTCATCCATAAAATATCTCGACGATATTTTATGGATTGAATATTTCTTTGGAGTAATGAAAATTGATATGAAACTTTACGAGGTGTGCCGTCGTGAACGCTGTTAAGGTGTATCGGACAGGTTACGCGAACGGTATGGAAAATTTCGGAAGGCTGAAGTCTCATGTGCATTCGATGCGTTAATGGCAATTTCCGCATCGGCAAGCCAATCCATTCATGACGCGTTACCGGACGATTTACGAGTTCAGCTCGATCAGGCGGCACCATCCCTTCAGGTTTCAAATCCTATGAGAACCGTGTCATGAGCAACCCGATCAAGAATATCGTCATCGTGGGCGGCGGCACCGCGGGCTGGATGGCCGCTTCGTACCTCGTCCGGGCGCTCCAGCAGCACACGAGCATTACGCTCGTCGAGTCCGCGGCGATCCCCCGGATCGGCGTGGGCGAGGCGACGATCCCAAGTTTGCAGAAGGTGTTCTTCGACTTCCTCGGGATACCGGAGCGGGAGTGGATGCCCCAGGTGAACGGCGCGTTCAAGGCCGCCATCAAGTTCGTGAACTGGAGGAAGTCCCCGGAGCGCTCGCGCGACGATCACTTCTACCACTTGTTCGGCACCGTGCCGAACTGCGACGGTGTACCGCTTACCCACTACTGGATGCGCAAGCGCGAACAGGGTTTCCAGCAGCCGATGGAGTACGCGTGCTACCCGCAGCCCGGGGCGCTCGACGCCAAGCTCGCACCGTGCCTGTCCGACGGTACCCGCCAGATGTCCCACGCGTGGCACTTCGATGCGCACCTGGTAGCCGACTTCCTGAAGCGCTGGGCCATCGAGCGCGGGGTGAAACAGGTGATCGACGAGGTCGAGCAGGTTCACCTGAACGAACGCGGCTACATCGCCAGCCTGTCCACCAAGGAAGGGCGCACGCTGGAGGCGGACCTGTTCATCGACTGCTCCGGCATGCGGGGGCTGCTGATCAACCAGGCGCTGAAAGAGCCCTTCATCGACATGTCCGACTACCTGCTGTGCGATAGCGCGGTCGCCAGCGCCGTGCCGAACGCCGATGCGCGAGTGGGAGTCGAGCCGTACACCTCAGCGATCGCCATGAATGCGGGGTGGACCTGGAAGATTCCGATGCTGGGCCGGTTCGGCAGCGGCTACGTCTTCTCGAGCAAGTTCACGTCGCGCGACCAGGCCACCGCCGACTTCCTCAACCTCTGGGGCCTGTCGGACAAGCAGCCGCTCAACCAGATCAAGTTCCGGGTCGGGCGCAACGGGCGGGCGTGGGTCAACAACTGCGTCGCGATCGGGCTGTCGTCGTGCTTCCTGGAGCCGCTGGAATCGACGGGAATCTACTTCATCTACGCGGCGCTTTATCAGCTCGTGAAGCACTTCCCCGATACCTCGTTCGACCCGCGGCTGGCGGACGCATTCAACGCCGAGATCGTCCACATGTTCGACGACTGCCGGGATTTCGTCCAGGCGCACTATTTCACGTCGTCGCGCGACGACACGCCGTTCTGGCTCGCGAACCGGCACGACCTGCGCCTCTCGGATGCCATCAAGGAGAAGGTTCAGCGCTACAAGGCAGGATTGCCGCTGACCACCACGTCGTTCGACGATTCCACGTATTACGAAACGTTCGACTACGAATTCAGGAACTTCTGGTTGAACGGAAACTACTACTGCATCTTTGCGGGCTTGGGGCTACTGCCCGACCGGTCGCTGCCGCTCTTGCAGCACCGGCCGGAGTCGATCGACAAGGCCGAGGCGATGTTCGCCCGCATCCGGCGCGAGGCCGAGCGTCTGCGGACGAGCCTGCCGACGAACTACGACTACCTGCGGTCGCTGCGCGACGGCGGCGCGGGGCTGTCTCGCAGCCAGCCCGGGCCGACGCTCGCGGCGCCGGAAATCCTGTAGTGGAGCGCACCCTGGACCGTGCATGCGCATTCGCGGCGACGCACGCCGCGGTGGCGGCTTGCGATCCGCTGCGGGCGCGGGCACTCGTTCTGCAACTGCCGGGCCTGAACCGTCAGAAGGACGTGCCCGGCATCGTCGGCCTGTTGCGCGAGTTCCTCCCGGTGCGCGGCGTGCCCGCCGACTGGGGCTTCGTCGAAGCCGCCGCCGCGATGCGGGACATCGGGTTCTTCCTGGGCTCGCTCAAGCGGCACGGCCACGAGCCCGTGGACGCGGTGCCCGGGCTCGAGCCGGTGCTGCTCGACCTGGCGCGCGTGACCGGCCTGCCGCCGCGCGAGACGCTCCTGCACGTGACGGTCTGGAACCCCGCGGCGGCCGACGCGCAGCGGAGCTACACCGGGCTGCGCGACGAAGCGCACCTGCTCGAGAGCGTGCGTATCTCGATGGCGGCGCTCGAGGCGGCCATCGGGATGACCGTCGAACTGTACGACGTGCCCCTGCGGTCGCCGTCGTTCGCCGAAGGGTGCGACGAGCTGGCGGACTATCTCCACAAGATGGTCGAATCGATCGTTTACGCCTACCGCTATATCTCGGTGCAGGTCTTCTACGACGAGCTTCGCCCGTACTACGAACCGATTCGGGTCGGGGGCCGGAGCTACCTCGGCCCCGGTGCGGTGGAAATGCCGCTCTTCGTGCTGGAGCACGTGCTGTGGGGGTCGCAATCGGACCACCCGGGTTATCGGGAGTTCAAGGAGACGTACCTGCCCTACGTGCTTCCCGCATTCGGGGCGATCTACGCGCGGTTCGCCGGGGCGCCGTCGCTCGTCGACCGCGTGCTCGACGAGGTGCAGGCGACCGGCGCGCGGGGCGAGCCCGTCGTGGCCGGGCTGGCCGCCCTCGACCGGGTCTTCGAGATCCTGCTGCGCTTCCGCGCGCCGCACGTCAAATTGGCGGAGCGGGCGTACGAGGTCGGGCGAAGCGGCCCGACGATCGGCAGCGGGGGGTACGCGCCCAGCATGCTCGGCGATCTGCTCACGCTCACGCGTGCCGTGCGGTCCCGCCTTCGCGCCGCGCTCGACGAGCCCTGACACCCGACGCCCGACGCGTGCAGCCATGTGTTCCATCTCACAAGGAGAGTGTGCCCTCATGACTCAAAAGAGCCCCGCGAACGGGCGCGACAGCAACCACTTCGACGTGATCATCCTCGGGTCGGGCATGTCCGGCACCCAGATGGGGGCGATCCTGGCCAACCAGCAGTTTCGCGTGCTGATCATCGAGGAGTCGTCGCACCCGCGCTTCACGATCGGCGAATCGTCGATCCCCGAGACGTCCCTGATGAATCGCATCATCGCCGATCGCTACGGCATTCCGGAGCTCGACCGCATCACGTCGTTCTACGCGACGCAGCGTTACGTCGCATCGAGCACGGGCATCAAGCGCAACTTCGGCTTCGTGTTCCACAAGCCCGGCCAGGAGCACGACCCGAAGGAATTCACGCAGTGCGTGATTCCCGAGCTGCCGTGGGGCCCGGAGAGCCACTATTACCGGCAAGACGTCGACGCCTATCTGTTGCAGGCCGCGATCAAATACGGCTGCACGGTGCGCCAGAAGACGAACGTGACCGAATACCACGCGGACAAGGACGGCGTCGCGGTGACCACCGCCCAGGGCGAACGGTTCACCGGCCGGTACATGATCGATTGCGGCGGGCCGCGCGCGCCGCTCGCGACCAAGTTCAAGCTCCGCGAAGAGCCGTGCCGCTTCAAGACGCACTCGCGCAGCATTTACACGCACATGCTCGGGGTCAAGCCGTTCGACGACATCTTCAAGGTCAAGGGGCAGCGCTGGCGCTGGCACGAGGGAACCCTGCATCACATGTTCGCGGGCGGCTGGCTCTGGGTGATTCCGTTCAACAACCACCCGCGATCGACCAACAATCTGGTGAGCGTCGGCCTGCAACTCGACCCGCGTGTCTACCCGAAAACGGACATTTCCGCACAGCAGGAATTCGACGAGTTCCTCGCGCGCTTCCCGAGCATCGCGGCGCAGTTCCGGGACGCCGTGCCGGTGCGCGACTGGGTCAAGACCGACCGCCTGCAATTCTCGTCAAGCGCCTGCGTCGGCGACCGCTACTGCCTGATGCTGCATGCGAACGGGTTCATCGACCCGCTGTTCTCCCGGGGGCTCGAGAACACCGCGGTGACCATCCATGCGCTCGCGGCGCGCCTCATCAAGGCGCTGCGCGACGACGACTTCTCCCCCGAGCGCTTCGAGTACATCGAGCGCCTGCAGCAGAAGCTCCTGGACCACAACGACGACTTCGTCAGTTGCTGCTACACGGCGTTCTCGGACTTCCGCCTGTGGGACGCGTTCCACCGGCTGTGGGCGGTCGGCACGATCCTCGGGCAGTTCCGGCTCGTGCAGGCCCATGCGAGGTTCCGCGCGTCGCGTGACGAGGGCGACCTCGATCACCTGGACAACGACCCTCCGTACCTCGGGTACCTGTGCGCGGACATGGAGGGGTACTACCAGTTGTTCAACGACGCCAAAGCCGAGGTCGAGGCCGTGAGCGCCGGGCACAAGGAGGCCGGGGAGGCCGCGGCGCGGATTCACGCCCTCATCGACGAACGCGAGTTCGCCAGGCCGATGTTCGGCTTCGGGTACTGCATCACCGGGGCCAGGCCGCAACTCAACAACTCGAAGTACAGCCTGGTGCCGGCGATGAAGCTGATGCACTGGACGCAAACCAGCGCGCCGGCAGAGGTGAAACGGTACTTCGACTACAACCCGATGTTCGCGCTGCTCAAGGCGTACATCACGACCCGCATCGGCCTGGCGCTGAAGTAGCCGGCCGACACCGCCAGGAAAACGATGAACGACGTTCAATTCGATCAAGCGGTCGCCACGGAGCAAGCCCCGGGGGTGTATGACGCGACCACGCGCGTGGCCGCGAGCTGGTACGTCGCGATGCGCTCGGACGACCTCAAGGACAAGCCGACGGAGTTGACGCTCTTCGGCCGTCCGTGCGTGGCGTGGCGCGGCGCGACCGGGCGGGCGGTGGTGATGGACCGCCACTGCTCGCACCTCGGCGCGAACCTGGCCGACGGGCGGGTCACGGACGGGTGCATCCAGTGCCCGTTTCACCACTGGCGGTACGACGAGCAGGGCCGGTGCGTTCACATCCCCGGGCACAGCCAGGTGGTGCGGCAGTTGGAGCCCGTTCCGCGCGGCGCGCGTCAGCCGACGTGGGTCACCGCGGAGCGGTACGGCTACGTGTGGGTCTGGTACGGCTCCCCGCAGCCGCTGCACCCGCTGCCCGAAATCGCCGCGGCCGACGTCGACAACGGCGACTTCATGCACCTGCACTTCGCGTTCGAGACGACGACGGCGGTCTTGCGGATCGTCGAGAACTTCTACGACGCGCAGCACGCGACCCCCGTGCACGCGCTCCCGATCTCGGCCTTCGAACTCAAGCTGTTCGACGACTGGCGCCCGTGGCCGGAGGTCGAGCCGCTGGCCCGGGCGGGCGCGTGGTTCGGTGCCGGGATCGACTTCACCGTGAACCGGTACTTCGGGCCCCTCGGCATGCTGTCGCGCGCGCTCGGCCTGAACATGTCGCAGATGAACCTGCACTTCGACGGCTACCCCGGCGGGTGCGTGATGACCGTCGCGCTGGACGGAGACTTCAAATACAAGCTGCTCCAGTGCGTGACGCCGGTGAGCGACGGCAAAAACGTCATGCACATGCTCATCTCGATCAAGAAGGTGGGCGGCGTCTTGCGCCGCGCGACCGACTACGTGCTGTTCGGGTTGCAGACCCGACAGGCCGCGGGGTACGACGTCAGGATCTGGAACGGGATGAAGCCGGACGGCGGCGGCGCGTACAGCAGGTACGACAAGCTCGTGCTCAAGTACCGCGCGTTCTACCGGGGCTGGGTCGACCGCGTGGCCGAGACGGGCGCTCGACCGCACCGCCGCGAGTGAGCGGCGAGGCGTGAGGCGGCGGCCGGGAACCGGCCAATGAGCAGGATCGCGCCGGAAAGGCATGCGACCGGCATGCCCGAGCCGAGCACGGCCCGTTTTTTCGCGATCATCGTTTCACGTCGTCGGACGGGCGGGCGGCCGTCGGGCCGGTGCGCTCGAGCGCTTGAGCGACTAGGATTTCGCGGGCCCGGCTGCGGGCGCCGCGAAATCCGCCGACAGGCGCCGGGTCGGCGCGCGATCCGGCTGTCAGCCGGCTGCCGAACAGATGCGGAGATCAAGAGCCGGCCGATGCCGTCGTGACCGGCGCCGCATCGGGATGCGCGCGCGCGTAAAGCTGGCGATTGCGCGCGATCTGCGCCTGCGACGGCGGGTAGTCGTTCCGGTCCGTCGGCAGCAGGCCGCCGGCTTCGGCATTGATCAGCTGCTGGTAGATTTCGGCGCGCGTGAGCGGCGCCTGCGTGGACTGGGCGAAGGCCTGTGTACCGAACGGCAGGCTCAGCGCGGCAACGACAAAGGCAGTGAAGAGTTTCATGGCGATTCCCTGGTGGTTGAACGAACGGGCGAGTGGGGCGGCCCCACGTATCCCATTCTGGTTGCCGCGGCAGTCACAACGCTGACCCGCCGATTACAGTTTTGTAATCCGCCCGTTTCGCGCTTGCACGATGCGGCTCGCGCGCCGCGTTTCCCGGTAACATCGGCGCATGTCACCACCCCATGCGACGGAGCCGACCATGCGCATCCTGATAGTCGAAGACGAACCGAAGACCGGCGCGTACCTGAAGAAAGGGCTCGAGGAATCCGGCTTCAGCGTCGATCTCGCGAAGGATGGCGGCGAGGGCCTGACGCTCGCGCAGGAGGAAAGCTACGACGTGATCGTGCTCGACGTGATGCTGCCCGTGCTCGACGGCTGGAGTGTGCTCAAGCGGCTGCGCGACACCCACGCGACGCCCGTGCTGTTCCTGACCGCGCGCGACGACGTGCAGGATCGCGTGCACGGCCTCGAACTCGGCGCCGACGACTACCTCGTGAAGCCGTTCGCATTCGTCGAGCTGCTTGCCCGGATCCGCACGCTCGCACGGCGCGGGCCGCCGCGCGAGACGGAGCGCATCGCGGTGGGCGACCTGGAGATCGATGTCGTGCGCCGTCGCGTGAAGCGCGGCACCGTGCGGATCGACCTGACGCCGCGCGAATTCTCGCTGCTGCAACTGCTCGCGCGCCGGCAGGGCGAGGTGCTGAGTCGCACGCAGATCGCGTCGTATGTGTGGGACATGAATTTCGACAGCGACACCAATGTCGTCGAAGTCGCGATCCGGCGGCTGCGCGCGAAGATCGACGACGATTTCGCGGTCAAGCTGATCCATACGGTGCGCGGCGTCGGCTACGTGCTCGAACCGAAGGACGCCGCATGACGCTCGGCCGCTTGATCGGCCGTTCGATCGGCGCGACGCTCGCGCTCGCGTTCGGCGCGACCATGCTCGCCGTCTTCGCGCTTGTCGGCACCTATGTGTATACGGCCCTCGAGCGGCAGGTAAGCACGCAGGACGACCTCGACATCGTGCTCGCCGCGCGGCACACGCGCCGGCTGGCGGGCGAGCTCGATTCGCTCGACGCGGTGCGCACGCATGCGGACCGGCTGACGAGCCAGGTGCTCGGCAACGCGGCGCTGTCGATCGCCGTCGTCGACGGGCAGGGCAACGTGCTCGCGCGCCACAACGTCGAGCGCACCGGGTTCGAGGACTCGCCCGAGCCGGCGGCAGCCGCATCGACGCCCACCTCGCCCACCTCGCCCGCGCCGCCGGCATTGCCCGATGCCGCGCTGTTCCCGCCGCACGCGACGCCGGTGCCCGCGAACGAACGGATCACCACCGACCGGATCGCGACCTGGACGGCCGCCGGCGGCGTGTCCGTGCGCGGCGTCGTCAGCGATGCGCAGTTGCGCGACCACTCGACGATCCGGATCGCGATCGCGCGCAACATGAGCGATCGCGCCGCGATGCTCGACGGCTACCGCGACCGGCTGAAGATCGCCGGCGGCCTGGGTGCGCTGTTCGCGATGCTGCTCAGCTACTGGCTGATCCGCACATCGCTCGCGCCGCTGCGCGAGATCGTCGCGAACACGGGCCGGATCACCGTCGACAAGCTCGATACGCGGCTCGACGCGTCGCGCGCGCCGCGCGAGCTGACGGCGCTCGTCGACGCGCAGAACGCGATGCTCGGCCGCCTGCAGCAGGCGTTCGGACACCTGTCGCAATTCAGCGCGGATCTCGCGCACGACCTGCGCACGCCGCTGAACAACATGCGCGGCGCGACCGAGGTGGCGCTCGCGCGACCGCGTTCGCCCGACGAGTACCAGGCGCTGCTCGAATCGAATCTCGAGGAATACGACCGTCTCGCGCGGATGATCGAGAACGTGCTGTTTCTCGCGCGCGCCGAGCATCCGGGTTTCGTCACGCGGCAGCGTGCGTTCGACGTGCATGACGAACTGGAGCGTATCGCCGGTTATTTCGAAGGGCTGGCCGACGAAGCAGGATCGACGCTGCGCGTCGACGGGCACGGGCAACTGACCGCCGATCTCGAACTGTTCCGCCGCGCGGTCAGCAACCTGCTGGCCAACGCGCTGCGCTATACGCCGGCGGGCGGCGTGATCGCGATGAGCGTCGACGAAACGGCGGATGCGGTGCGCGTCGTCGTCGCGAACCCGGGCGAGCCGATCGATCCCGCGCTGCTGCCGCGCATCTTCGAGCGTTTCGTGCGCGGCGACCCCGCGCGCAGCGGCGGCGTGCCGGGCGGCACGGCCGGGCTCGGCCTCGCGATCGTGCGCTCGGTGATGGAATTGCACGGCGGCACCGCACGCGTCGAAAGCGACGCGGCCGGCACGCGCTTCATCCTCACGTTCGTCAGGACGCCGACGGCGTAGCGGCCGCGTGCGCGGCGGCCGTTGCGTGCGCATCCATATCCGTATCTTTGTTCCAGCCGCCGCCGAGCGCCGTCAGCAGCGCGACCGCCGCCTCCATCCGGCGCGCGGCGATCTGGTCGGCCAGGCGCCGGTTCGACAGCGCGATCGTCTGCGCGGTCACGACGTCGAGATAGCTGACCGCACCGGCGTTGAAGCGGTTGGTCGTCAGCTTCAGCGACAGGTCGGCCGCGTCGGTCGCGCGCTGCTGGCTGTTCGCTTCCGATGCGAGCGCATCGAGCGCGGACAGTTGATCCTCGACCTGCTGGAACGCGGCCAGCACGGTCTGCCGGTAATCGGCGACCACGCCGTCGTACTGCGCATGCGCGGCTTGCAGCGACGCGCTGCGGCGCCCGCCGTCGAACAGCGTGCCGGCGAGCTGCGAGCCGAGCGACCAGAACAGGCTCGGCGCGGTGAGCCACGGCGCGAAGAACGAACTTTCGAGCCCCGCGCTCGCTGACAGCACCAGGTCGGGAAAGAACGCGGCGCGCGCCTCGCCGATCTGCGCGTTCGCGGCCGCGACGCGCCGCTCGGCCGCCGCGATGTCGGGCCGCCGCTCGAGCAGTTGCGACGGCACGCCGGCCGGGATCGCCGGCACGTCGAATGCCTGCACGCGCGGCGGCAGCGTGAAGGTCGACGCGCTTTCGCCGACCAGCGTCGCGAGCGCATGCTGAAGTTGCGCGCGCGACGCATCGATGTCGGTGTCCTGCGTCTGCGTCGATTCGAGCTGCGTCTCGGCTTGCGCGACGGCCGACGCGTCGATCGCGCCGTCCGCGAGTTGCTGCTTCAGCAGCTTCAGTGCATCGGCATACGCGCGCACCGTTTCGTCGAGCAGTTGCTTCTGCGTGTCGAGCGAGCGCAGCGCGAAATAGTCGGTCGCGAGCTCGGCCGTGACGGACAGCCTCACGGCCTGCAGGTCGGCCGCGCTCGCGTCGGCATTCGCCTGCGCGCCCGTCACGGCGTCGCGCACGCGGCCGAACAGGTCGGGTTCCCAGCTCGCGGCGACGCCGGCCTGGTAGTCGGGCGTCGTCTTGCCGGCGAGCGACGAGCCGAGCTTGTTCTGCGACAAGCGCGAGCGGCTTTGCGCGACGCCGGCCGTGACGGTCGGCAGAAACCCCGCACGCTGGTAGCCGACCATCGCGCGCGCCTGCTGGAGATCGGCGACGGCTTTCTTCACGGTCTGGTTCGAGATGTCGACGCGCGCTTCGAGCGCGTTCAGTGCGGCGTCGTCGAAGACGGTCCACCACGGGCCGCGCGACGCGGCATCGGCGGGCGTGGCGACGTTCCAGCCGGGTTGGGAGACGGGGGCGGCCGAAGCCGGTACGCCCGAAGCCGGTACGCCCGAAGCCGGTACGCCCGAAGCCGGTACGCCCGAAGCCGGTACGCCCGTAGCCGGTATGCCCGCATAGTGCGCAGGCACCGCGACGGCGGGGGGCGAGTAGGCGGGTAGCGTCGAGCATGCGGTCAACGCGGCGGCGATGCCGAGCGCGACGACGCGGCGCGCGAACGGGAGCGGATGAAAGAGGCACATGGTGGAGATCTCGCGAGTTGTCATGAACGGTCAGCTGCGGGCCTTCGTCGACGTCGCAACCGGCGTCGACGCGGGCGCCGCGACGGCGGCCGGCGCTGCCGCGGCCGCTACCGCGTGAGGCGCCG
>NZ_QOBB01000047.1:0-47284 GCF_024704855.1 Burkholderia sp. HAN2018
GCACGGCCGTCGGGCTCGCCGATGTCGCGCCCGGCGTCCGGCTGGCCGGCTACGAGCCGGGCGCCGGCTGGGTGGATTGCCGGACGCGGGCCGCCGCGTCGCGTTCGGCCGTTTCCGTCAGTCGCTAGTTTCACCCTGTCATTCAACCTGCTTTATCCCCTTCGAAGGAGATTGGCCTTGAAGAAGCTTTCCTGGATTGACCTGCGCAACATCGGCGAGCTCGCGGACGAGATCACCGAGGAAGCGCTGCATGTCGGCGTGTCCGCATTCGTCGTGAAGGATGCGGAGCAGGCCGGGCGGCTGCCGCCGAGCGCGTGCAAGGTCGCGGTCGTCGATCGGCAGCCGGCCGATGCCGCGCTGCTCGAGCAGGTGCAGATCGTCCTCGTGAAGGATGGGCTGCCGGTCGATTTCGCGGTGCCGGACGGCGTCGAGCTCGGCGTGTTCATCGAAGTGACGGGCGAGGCGACGCTCACGCGCGCGTGCGAGCTGTCGGTGTCCACGCCGTGGCTGCTCGTCGAATTCCTGCAGGACCCGAGCAAGATCCCGCTCGAGATCCTGCTGGCGGCCGCCGATCGCGCGGCGGGCGAGCTGATCACCGTCGTCGCCGACCTGGAGGATGCCGAAGTGACGCTGAACGTGCTGCAGCGCGGCCCCGAAGGCGTGCTGCTCACGCCGACGCAGGTCGGGCAGGCCACGCAGCTCGTGTCGATCTGCAGCGACACGGTCGAGGATCTGCAACTCGAGGAAATCGAGATCGTCGGGCTCACGCACCTGGGGCCGGGAGAGCGCGTATGCGTCGACACCTGCTCGCGCTTCGAGCAGGACGAGGGCATCCTCGTGGGTTCGTATTCGACCGGCATGATCCTGATCAGCAGCGAGACGCACCCGCTGCCGTACATGCCGACGCGCCCGTTCCGCGTGAACGCGGCCGCGCTCCATTCGTATGTCGTCGCGCCGGACAACCGCACCCGCTACCTCGCCGAGCTCGAATCGGGCGCGGAGATCCTCGCCGTCAACGTGCAGGGCAAGGCACGCCGCGTCGTGGTCGGGCGCGCGAAGGTCGAGACGCGGCCGCTGCTGCTGATCGAGGCGAAGAATGCCGCGAATCGCGCGATCAACATCATTGCGCAGGACGACTGGCACGTGCGCGTGCTCGGGCCGAAAGGCAGCGTGCACAACATCACGGAGCTCAAGCGCGGCGACCGCATCCTCGGCTATACGCTCGATGCGCAGCGCCATGTCGGCTACCCGATCCGGGAATTCCTGCACGAGCAGTGATCCGCCTGCTTCGTTGACGATGCGATCGCCCGGTGCATCACGTGCCGGCGCGGTCGAACCCTGTTCAGGAGTGCTTTATGGAAAATGCGGCAAAACAGGTGCTGGATACGCTGTTCGGGCGGTGGTGCAGCCGGATCCTGTATGCGGGCACGCGGCTCGGCGTGTTCGATGCGGTCACCACGGATGCACCGGTTTCGTCGGCCGCGCTCGCGGCGACGCTCGACGTCGACGAACCGCTGCTGTACCGGCTGCTGCGTGCGCTCGCCGCGCTCGGGCTGCTCGACGAGGACCCGCGGCGCGGCTTCCGGGCCACCGCGTCGGGCGCGCTGCTGCACGCGGATGCCGCGAGTACGTTGCGCGATTTCGTGCTGTTGCAGGAGGGCCCCGAGCACTACGCGATCTGGGCGCACCTGCCCGACATGGTGCGCGAGGGGCAGCAGAACGGTTTCGTCCGCGAGTTCGGCGCGATGGCGTTCGACTATGCGAAGGATCACGAACGTTACCGAAGCGATTTCAAGCGCGCGATGTCGAGCTTCTCGACCGTGCAGTCGGAACAGGTCGTCGATGCGCTGCGCGACGTCACGTTCGCGCCGGGCACGCATGCGTGCGACATCGGCGGCGGCCAGGGGCACATGCTGTGCAGCCTGCTGCGGCGGTTCGGCGCGCTGACCGGTGTCGTGTTCGACCTGCCGGAGGTGATCGACGGCGACGCGGACGACTGGGCGCAGCGGATGGGCGTGAGCGCGCGCTGCAGCAAGGCGGGCGGCAACATGTTCGACGCGGTGCCGGCCGCCGACGTCTACCTGCTGAAACTGATCCTGCACGACTGGAACGACGACGAATGCGTGGCGATCCTCAGGCGGGCACGCGAAAGCGCCCGTGACGGCGCGCGCGTGTTCGTGATCGAGCGGGTCGTGCCGGCGCCGGGCGTCGCGCATTTCTCGAAGCTCTACGACATCCACATGATGTGTTGGGGCAGCGGCCGCGAGCGCACGCGGAACGAATACGACGCGCTGCTCGCCGCCGCCGGCTGGCGGCCCGTGGGGCTGCGCTCCGCGCCGGACGGGCAGATCGACGTGATCGAGGCCGTCGCCGCGTAGCGCGTACCTGGCATACCGGACGTGCGGGGCCCGTCAGGCGGCGGGCGCCTCGCGCGTCTCGAGCCAGGTCATCTGCGGCTTGAGGATCGCGAGCGTCGCGCGCACCGCCTTGTTCTCGTCGCGTTGTTCGATCGCGTCGAGCACCGCCTGGTGCGCCCGCATGTCCGGCTCGGGGATCTCGGCCTCGTCGAGTTCGACGAGGATGTCTTCCACGTTCGCGAGGATCGAGCCCGAGAAGTAGCGATACAGCGCTTCGAGCGCGTGATTGTGCGAGGCGGCGGCCACGGCGATGTGAAACGCGCGGTCGCGCTCGACGAACTTCTTCACGTCGCGCGACGCTTCGCGCTCGCCGCGCGCCTTCAGCAGCTTGCGCAACGTCACGAGATCCTCGTCGGTGCGCCGGCGCGCCGCGTAGCGCGCGCATTCCGTTTCGAGCATGCATTGCAGTTCGAGATGGTCGCTGCGCGCGGCACGATCGACGTTGCGCATCGTTTCGGCCGGATCGACGTTGCGGCGCACATAGGTGCCGTCGCCCTGGCGCACTTCGAGCACGCCGGAATACGCGAGCGTGCGAACCGCCTCGCGCACCGTGTTGCGGCCGACTTCGAGCTGCTTCGCGAGATCGAGCTCGGTCGGAATGCGCTGGCCGACGCGCCAGATGCCGGAAGTGATGTTGGATTTGAGGATCTCGATCGCGGAATCGACGAGCGAGTGTCGGGTGGCCGGGGGCAGGCTTGACATTAAGTGTGTCGCTTGAAACTTGAGGGTGTCGCTATCCTATCATCCGATCATTCATTTGGTCGTTCAGGATAACGATATTCAAACGTGACATTTTGTTAACGTCAGACGAATAAACCCGCGGCCGATCGATGCATGCCGCACATTCGTCGATTGCGTCCACCGGCATTTACCCGCGTCGCGTCGGCGTAAATGATTCGCATTCGCCGTTCAGTCGAGGTCGCCGTTGCAAGAGCGGCCCGACTCCGTACCCAAGGGCGCGACGTATCCGCCGACGCCCGTCTCCGCTTTCCGGATAACCCGACATGAATCGATCACACATCGGCCGCGATGCGCGGCCTGGATTTCCGTTGCCGTGCGCGGCGTTGCGGCGCGTGCCGGGCTGGGCGGCCGTACTGGCCTGCGCGGCGACGATGCCGATCGCCGCTTCGGCTGCCGCGCAAGATGCGCCGGACGCGGGCGAGCCCGCGGATGCGCCGCTGCTCGCGCCGATCGTCGTCGACGGGCGGCGCGAGACGGGCGTCGGCCTCGTGAACGGCATCGCGGCCGACGTGTCCCGCGCGGGCACCAAGACCGACACGGCGATCGTCGAGGTGCCGCAGGGTCTGTCGGTCGTCACGCGCGAGCAGATGGACCGGCAGGACGTGCACAGCGTCGGCGACAGCCTGCGCTACACGCCGGGCACGTACGCGGACTCGCGCCCTGGCGGCGTGCTCGAGAGCGTGTTCCTGCGCGGCTTCGGCGGGTTCGCGGCGGCGGCGATCAATCCGCAGATGCTCGACGGCCTGCCGCTGCCGAAAGGCGTGAACTGGGCCGCGAGCGTCGTCGATCCGTGGACGCTCGAACGCATCGACGTCTTGCGCGGCCCGGCGTCGGTGCTGTACGGGCAGGCGAGCCCCGGCGGCATCGTCGACATGGTCAGCAAGCGGCCGACGCGCGACGCGCAGCACCTGCTCGCCGTGCAGACCGGCAACCGCGATCGCGGGCAGCTCGCGTTCGATTTCAGCGGGCCCGTGACGCAGGACGGCACGTGGCGCTACCGGATCGACGGCCTCGCGCGCCGCGCGGACGAGCAGATCGACTATTCGCGGCAGCAGCGGATCGTCGTCGCGCCGTCGCTGACGTGGCAGCCGAACGCCAATACGAGTTTCACGCTGCTGGGTTCGTTCCAGCGCGATCCGCACAACAACTTCGCGGGCTGGCTGCCGGCCCTCGGCACGCTGTGGCCCGACGCGGGCCGGCGGATACCGACGCGCTTCTATCCGGGGCTGCCCGGTTTCGACACGTACGACCGCACGCAGGCGATGATCGGCTACGCGTTCGAGCATCGTTTCGACTCGACGTGGAAAGTCCGGCAGAACGTGCGCTATACGCATCTCGATGTCGACTTTGCGGGCGCGGCCGTCAATTTCGTCGCGCCCTACCTGGCGCCGGGCGTGCTGAACCGTTCGCTGTCGTGGTCGCGCGAGCACGTGAACCATCTCGCGCTCGACAACCAGGCGGAGATGCGCGTGATGACGGGACCGGTCGAGCATACGGTGCTGGCCGGGCTGTCGTACGAGCATGCGGTGGCGAACCTCGTCGGGTCGGGGTTCGGCGCGGCGCCGCCGCTCGATACGCGTGCGCCCGATTACGGGCAGCCGTTCGCGGCGCCGCCGATCGGGCAGCAGACGCGCCAGACTCCCGACCGGATCGGCGTCTACCTGCAGGATCAGGTGCGCTGGGATCGCTGGGTCTTCACGCTCGGCGGGCGCGAGGAATGGTCGCGCACGACGACCGACGACCTGCTGCGCTCAGCGAGCGTGCGGCAGAGCACGCGTGCGTTCACCGGGCGCGCGGGGGCCGTTTATCTGTTCGACAGCGGCTTCGCGCCGTACCTGAGCTATTCGACGTCGTTCGAGCCGGCGCTCGGCACGCGCTTCGACGGCCAGCCGTTCACGCCGACGAAGGCGAAGCAGTTCGAGGTCGGGCTGCGCTACCAGTCGCCCGACCGGTTGCAGAACGCGTCGATCGCCGCGTTCGACATTCGCCAGCGCAATGTGCTGACCGCCGATCCCGAGCATCCGTTCTTCAACGTGCAGACGGGCGAGGTGCGTTCGCGCGGGATCGAGCTGGAAGGGCGTTCGCGCATCTGGAAGCAACTGGACGTGATCGCGGCGTACACGTATCTCGACACGACGGTACAGGCCGATACGGACGCGGCCGTCGTCGGCAAGCGCGTGGCGGCGGTGCCGCGCCATCTGGCGTCGCTGTGGCTCGACTATGCGGTCGACCGGCCGGGCCTGCGCGGGCTGAGGGTGGGCGGCGGCATGCGCTATGTCGGGCGCAGCGCGGGCGACAACGTCAATACGTTCGACGTGCCGGCCGTCGTGCTCTTCGATCTCGGGCTGTCGTACGACCTGGGTGTCGAGCGGCCGGCGTGGAAGGGGTGGCGCGTCGCGGCGCACGTGAACAACCTGTTCGACCGGACTTATGTGTCGTCGTGTTTTTCGGCGGGAGGGTGCTTCTACGGCACGCGGCTGACGGTGACGGGGGATGTCAGTTATCGGTGGTGACGGGGCGGGTGACGATCAGGATGCCGGTGCGGGCTGTACGCATGCGGACGGCCCGGTTGCGGCGCCGCACGGATACACTGTCGCCTTCGCGGTACGCATCGCCACAGCCTCGCCCGTCATCCCTGGATTCGTGGAGAGATTGCCCATGAGCATCGTCGTTCGTCGAAACCGGATCGCCATCCCCCTGTGCCGGGTGCTGATCCCGGGCGTGTTGATCGCTTCCGTCGCCGGCTGTGCGGCGACGGCGGTCGAAGACACCGCCATTGCTCCCGATCTGCATGAAACCGTCGTCAAGGTGCCGGTCGACGAAGGCGGGCACACACGCGACATCGTCGCCACGACCTACATGCCGGACGGCCCCGGGCCCTTTCCGCTGATCGTGCTGAGCCACGGCAGCCCGCCCGAGCCGCGCGACCGGCCGAAGGTGGGACGCTACCGCGCGTTGCCGCAGATCCGGACGTTCGTACAGCACGGTTTCGCGGTCATCGTGCCGATCCGCCGCGGGTATGGTGCGACGGGCGGTGTCGACGAAGAGGATGCGGGGTCGTGCCGGCATCCCGATTACCTCGCTGCCGGCCAGCAGGCCGCGCGCGATGTGCTCGCGGCCGTGCGCTATGCGCAGACCTTGCCGCAGGTGGATCGAAGCCGCGTCGTGCTGGTCGGGCAATCGGCGGGCGGCTTCGCGTCGCTGGCGGCGGCAAGCTACGCGCCGCAGGGCGTGGTCGCGGTGGTGAACTTCTCGGGCGGGCGTGGGGGCAATCCGACGACGCATCCGGGCATGCCGTGCGATCCGCGGCAGATGGCCGACACGATCGGGCATTTCGCGAGCACGACGCGCGTGCCGGTGCTCTGGCATTACGTGCAGAACGACAAGTATTTCGCACCGGAAGTCGTGGCGACGTGGTTTGCCGCGTTTCAGGCGGCCGGCGGGCACGGGCAGATGATCGTCGAGCCCCCGTTCGGCAAGAACGGGCACGGGATGTTTGCGGTCAAGGACGCGATCCCGATCTGGTTGCCGCATTTCGAGGCGTTTGTCGAGCCGCTTGTCGCGATGAAGTAGGGGGGGTGGGGGGATCGGTTTGGGCCGGCGGGGATGACCGTTGGCGACCCGTTTCAGTCTTCCACTCCATTCGTACGAACGTCATGACTGACCTCAACAGCAGTCAATCCCAGCCTCGTTCACGCTCCAAATTACTCGACGGGGCGGCGCTTTCTGTTTGAAATTTATCAAACTGATCACCTACTATTGAAGATCGGCATGTCTTCTGCGAGGGGACGTGCTCCGCAAGCGACTTCCATCGCGGTGCCAATCGTGGAAGCCGCGTAACAAGGCGGCGAATGCCCGTCGCCGATCAGCTTCGCTTCATTGATTCGGGGATAACAAAACGCCACGTGCCACGACGGCACGAGAGCGGGCGTGCGCGTGCACATCGACGTGTTCGTTTGCGGCCAGCGTACGCGAGACGCTACGAGGCTCGAAAGTGAAGAAGGTGCTTCTCGCGGAACGTCATGCGATTACGCGTGACGGAATTCGGTACATACTTCAAAGAACTGGTGAGTATCAAGTTGCTCGCGAGTTGTCCGACGGCGATGCACTAATTGCGACAGCGAAAAATGAAACATTTGATGTTGCGATTGTTGACCTCACTAGCATTGGCGTCAGGTCCATCGAACTGATTAGCCAACTCGTCGCTTGTGCCCCGAAGATGCGGATACTCGCGCTATGCAGCAAGGCCGAACCGACTCGCGCAAAGTCAGTGTTCGGCGCTGGTGCGTCTGGCTTCGTCACGAAAGACAGCACCGCAGTCGAATTGGTCCAGGCAGTGCACGCCGTGCTTGCCGGGCACAAGTACATGAGCGCTCAGGTCGCCGAGCGCATGATTCGTACGATTGACCTCCCTCCCGATGCACCATTGCATGCGCGTTTGACTGTTCGAGAGAACGAAGTGCTCAAACGCCTCGCATACGGTGATGGCATCTCGGATATCGCCAAGGATCTGGGTCTGAATTCCAAGACGGTCAGTACATACAAGGCGCGCCTGCTCGCAAAGCTAGACCTCCGTAGTGACGCTGCGCTGATCCGCTACGCAGTTCAACAACAAATAATCGAGCCGGATTAACAGTGTCTCCTTCGAATCTGCACTGCCATCGGGTCCCGAACTGCCGTGGCATCAGCCGGAATCTATCTTTTGAGCCAGATCAAATGCGTCGTCCAGGCGTCGCGGCACCATCGCCCAAAAAACATACTCGGGGCATGTATGAACTGGTACAACACAATCGAAAAAGAACTTGATCATGTAAGTAACGCAATTCAGATCCTCGAAAAAAAGCGGGGCCAATTCCCGCCCGGAACCGTAGTCGGCGATCCGAAGTACTGGAGCATGAGACTCCAGGACATCCGTGACAGAGCCGAGCGGAACAACCAACGCATGCTCAAAGCCCGAGCGGACGACCTGCTTGCCGAGGTCGAAAAGCTTCAGCGTTAAGGCACGCAGTCGACTGGGCGTTGCGCATGGCTTTGCACAAGGTCTCTCGCGCGCCCTCGCGCTGCTCGTTGAGGAACCACTCACGTTCGAGTCTGGGCGTCCGGCAAGAACGGGAATAGCACGGGCCGCGGCTCAGTGATTGAAATTGGGCAATGCGCACTTCACCGGCACCATGAGCGGGTTCGATGTCCGAATGTATGGTCAACGTTGCGGGCGAATGTCGCTTCGTGGCCGAACGCGGCCGGCCGCCGCTCTGTGACGCATGACCGGCGCAGATCGACCCGAAGCGGCCACGCGTAGATTTCCAAAGCGGTCGTTTAGCGCGCGCTCGCCTGACAAATACCACTGTCGATGTGGCGAAGTACGCCGATCCCAACTCCGTTGGCACCGAGCGGTTGACTGGACCGAACACCGGGCTGGACCGTCGCAAGCTTGTTGCCGGCGCCCGCGTTGCGCTGGCCGGCGGTCGCATCGAGGGTCACGTTCGCGGCCTCTACCGGATGCGAAATGAGCACGAGGTGACTTGTCTTGGCCTCGACTGCCTTCGCGAGCGTGCGGCTTGCCACGAAACGCACGGGATCCGAATGGGTGGCGCGATCTTCTTTCGATACCATGAGCCGGCTTCGATCACTCCACCGATGTCGGATCAATATCAAGCCGATATCATTCGGATTACATATCTATTGCCGTATTCGCACGGCAACGGAAGCGTCGCCTCTTGCCCGTTCTCTAGATTTCCATCGAACGGGTACCCTGCGGTTTCCTGCGAAGATAAAGCGTTTGAGCGATCAACCCCAGAACGAGCGCGACGAGGAGCGCGGCTTGGGCACCGAGAAGCAGTGGCGACCTCGGATCGCTGACCAGCGGATGTCCGTCGGGCACACGCTTCAACGTTTCGGTCACCGTGGGAACCATCAGCACGAATGCGGTCAACGTCAGACAGAAGGTTTCCAGGTAGATACCGTCTCGACCGGGCAGGGGCAGATACGCAACGCCATATCCAGCCAGTAACAGCACGACGGCTCCGACTCCGATGACGTAGCCGGTACCTTGATGCGCTATGGCGAACACGGTCAGGGAACCAATCAACATGGTAACGAAGTACACCCTTCCGGCAACCGAGCGCGGAACGATCCTGCCGTAACGCGCGAACATGTACACGGCCATGGGGATCGCGGGTAGACTGCCGAGAGTGTGTATCCAGCCGAGCGGCGAAATTCCAAACATGGTTTCAATCCTTGCCTTGCGTGATTTCGTTGGTGATCGACGCTTACTTTAGGCTCACGAAACCCGAATTGACATGACTGAACCTGGGAAAAACTTGACCATTTTTCCGGATCGGGCGCTTGCTGGTCTTGCTAACGGTGATCTCCTGTCCCAGGTTCTTGCGCGTATGCGCATGACGGGCGACCGCATCTTTTCGTCGATGCTGCAGCCATTCGCGCAGTTGGACATGTCTGCGCGGGCGGCGCACGCGTACGCAGTCATGGAAGGCGTGGTGCAAATTTCCGGCGATGAGGCAGGCGCTTCCGAGATTCGGTCCGGCGAACTGCTCTTGTTGCCGCGCGGGCCTGGCAGCCTGCGCATTTCCGCCCTGGACCAACCGGCGAACGTCGTCGTCTGCCACTTCTGGTTTGATCCGGCGAGCCAGCCGGATCTGCTTCTGACGTTACCCGCCATGATCCACCTTCGCCAGGCGGAGACATGCGACTGGCTGCCGAACATCATGCAGTTTCTTCTGCATGAGGCGGACAATGACGAGGCGGGGTCCGCCTTGATGGTCTCCCGCATGATTGATCTCGTGGTGGTGCGTGCGTTGCGTGCCTGGGTTCATCATGGTCATGCATCGAACTGGTTGGGCGGATTGGCGGACAAGCGTATTGCCCGCGCTTTGAAGGCAATCCATGAGCAGTCGCCACGTGGTTTGACGATCGATGGTCTCGCTGCCGTCGCGGGCATGTCCCGCTCCAACTTTTGCGAACGTTTCAATGCGCTCGTTGGCAAGTCGCCGTTACGTTACCGCAATGAGTGGCGCTTGAGTGTCGCCCGCGACATGCTGGCGAAAGGTGACGCGCGCGTGGGCGAGGTTGGACGGTCGGTGGGTTACGAGTCGGAAGCCGCTTTCAGTCGTGCCTACAAGGCCTACTTCGGCCATGCCCCTCGAGAAGCGAAGCCATCCGTCACGCCCGCTGAATGACGGCGCTGCCCGCGACGCCATGAACGATACCGCGGCGAGAGTGCAAGACAGCCGCCCCGTGCCTGATTGTCGCGGACGCCACAGACGGAGCGTTTCAGCCAACCGCATCGGGACATCGAGCGAGGCAACTGTCGAAAGCCCGGCCCAATGTCGACCGGGGTTCTAAAAGGCACTTTTTATAACGCCCCCGTCGGCTCGCAACGCGGCTCCCGTCGTGGCCGCCGAAAGCGGACTGGCGATATAGGCCACGAGCGACGCAACCTCCTGCGGCGAACCAAATCGCTTGATGAGCGATGTGGGGCGGACTTTCTCGAAGAACTCCTGTTCGAACGCTTCAAACGATTTGCCCTCGGCGCTTGCAAGCGCCTCCACGAACTCGCCCACGCCACGCGATTTCGTCGGCCCCGGCAGCACGCTATTGACCGTAATTCCAGTCCCGGCAACGGCTTCGGCGAGCCCGCGCGACACGGCAATCTGCGCGGCTTTCGTCATCCCGTAGTGGATCATTTCGGCGGGAATCTGCACGCCGCTTTCGCTCGAAATGAAAATGATGCGCCCCCAGTCTGCACGCTTCATCGCGGGCAGAAACAGGCGAGCGAGGCGTACACCGCTCAACACATTGACGTCGAAGAAACGCGACCAGTCGGCGTCGGGGATCTCCTCGAACGGCTTGGGCTCGAAGATACCCAGGTTGTTGACCAGGATTTCCACGTCCGGATAACGCGTTGCCAGTTCATCAGCCGCCGCGGCTGTGGCGAGATCGCCCGCAAAACCCGTTACGTCGCTGCCCGTCTCGGCTTTCAGTTGCGCGACCACGTCATCCACTGATGACTGGGAGCGGCCATTCACGATCACGCGCGCGCCTTCCTGCGCCAACGTCCTGGCGATAGCGAAGCCAATGCCGGCGGTGCTGCCGCTGACCAATGCGAGTTTGCCTTGCAGATTCAGATCCATGATTCATTTCCTTTGCATGAGTGAGGTGGAACTGGCGGCATCGGCAGGTAGAAGCGGATGCCGACAATGAGGGATCAGGTCCGGGTAATGGACGCGCCACCGTCAACCAGTGATGCCGTACCGGTCACGAATGACGAATCGTCGGAAGCGAGATACAGCACCGACCGGGCAAGCTCTTCCGGCCTTGCAACGCGCTTGAGCGCATGCAGGCCCGTGACGAACGCCTGCGATTCGTGGGTGTCGTTCATGCCGCGATACATGTCCGTGTCGACAGCGCCCGGCAACACCGCGTTCACGCGCACGCCTTGCGCGCCGTACTCGGCGGCAAGTGCCTGCGTCAAGCCGATCAGGCCCGCCTTGCTCGCCGCATAGGCCGCAGTACCGGGAAACGCGAACGAGTAACCGACGAACGTCGACGTGAAGATGATCGACCCACCGCCTTGCTTCACCATTTCCGGAATCTGGTGTTTCGCGCCCAGGAAGGCGCTCGTCAGATTGGTCGACAGCGCGGCATTCCAGCCTGCTTTGGAAATACCGGTGCTCGGCCCCATCTCGCCGAGCGTACCGGCATTGTTGTAGGCAATGTCCAGGCGGCCGAACCGGCTCACCGCGAGCGCGACCAGCGCCTTCGAAAAGTCTTCCGATTGCACGTCACCCGCCAGGTATGCTGCTTCGCCGCCTTCGCTGACGATCTCCGCGGCGAGTGTTTCGAGTTCCGCCGCGCGCCGCGCCGCGATGACCACCTTGGCGCCTTCCTTCGCGAACAGCTTTGCCGTCGCACGCCCAATCCCTGCGCTGGCGCCTGTGACTATGGCGACTTTTCCTTTCAAGCGTTGCATTTTCAATCTCCTGATGCACTTCGTCGGCCAGTGCCCCATGCATTGGCGCGTTGAAAGCAATATAGGCCTCAGTTTTGATTGTGGAAAGGACCAAAATGTGCTTCTATCATTCAGCTTTTGTGAATGAACCGAGGTAATGATGGATCGTCTGCGCGCCTTCGAGGTTTTCGTGACGGTGGTGAGCCGTGGGGGCTTCGCGCGCGCCGCGGATGCGCTCGGCACGTCGCCCGCCAATGTCACACGCTATGTGAATGAACTGGAGGCGCATCTGGGCACGCGCTTGCTGAATCGCTCGTCGCGTACGCTTTCTCTTACCGAGGGCGGCGAGACGCTTTACGCCCGTTGCAAGTCGATCCTCGACGATGTCGCCGAGACGGAGGGGCTGGTCTCGTCGGCGTCGGTCGAGCCGCGCGGGCGGCTGCGCATCAATGCCCCCGTGAGCTTCGGTATTTTGTATCTGGCACCGTTGTGGCCCGAGTTCATGCGGAAATACCCGGGAGTCGAACTCGATGTTGGACTGATTGACCGCGTCGTCGATATCGTGGATGAAGGCTACGATCTCGCCATTCGCATCTCACGCGCCGGTTCGACCAGTCATGCGGCCCGCAAGCTGGCGACGTCGCAAAACATTCTGTGCGCATCGCCGGCCTATCTGGCTCGCTTCGGCGTTCCGGCAGCCCCGGCGGAGCTGGGCGGGCACCGCTGTATCGGCTACACGTATGCGTCCACCGGCGACGACTGGCAACTGATCGACGAGCGCGGCAAGCTTCATTCGGTGAAGGTCGACTGTCACATGCATACCAACAACGGCGATACGGCGCGTGCAGCGGCCCTTGCCGGACACGGCGTGATCCAGCAGCCCACTTTCCTGATCGGCAAGGATCTCGGCGAGGGCCGGCTCGTGCATGTGTTGCCCAGGTACCGCTTGCCGGATATCGACATTCTCGCGCTGTATCCGAGCCGTCGGCACCTGAGCGCCAGGGTGCGCGTCATGATCGATTTCCTGGTCGACGCGTTCAGTGGCGTGCCTCCCTGGGACCGGAACGACGGAAATTGGGCAGGTGCCGCGCCGGCGACGGATTGAAGACGCAGCCGCATCCAGTACATGCGCCAGCCATGTTCGGACGTTCGGGTTCAGGGCGTGCGCGATTGTTCTGCACCTTGGCGCACAGACATTCGGACGGCGGCCCCGGGCAGCCTTTGACTACTGCCGGCGAGTATCTGGGAGTGCCGTCGCTCGGGACCGTCAATAAAGTCGTCAATCCGCGGGACGGAGGCCTTGATCCATGAGAATTCTGGAGTGGTGGAATTATTTGGCTATACGAACTTTCAGGGCGAGTGAGGACACCTCTGTTTGCGACGCCTGGGGGGCGCATCACACCCTGTCCGATGCCAACGGCACATTCCTCGCCGTGATCCTGACCTGCGCGAACGCCAACGCTACTCGACGTCCGAGGGTACACGGCGGCTGTCCAGGTCCTTCAATGCCGGAAACGCGTCGCGGTCCCACGAGTGCAAGCCATACGACCTCCAAATGATATTGCGCCTGACGAATATTTCGAAGGTGGGTGTTCCTGGCGACAAGTTGCCCAGTCGCTGGCGTCGCTCAAAAAGCCATTGGACAACCGGGGGATAGCTGTCGATGGTTTCTGGCACGGCGATAGCCTCGCGCTCGACTATGAATAGATGGACATCGGGATGCGTCTTCGCCCACGATTCAAAATCACCTTTGCCGCCTAATGAACCTTTCCAGCGCTGGCAATAGACGCAGTCCTTTGCCGAATGCACGATCAGTACGATTGGCTCGCCCTTTCGCACTTTTGCCTGACGAATTCGATCTGCCCAAGAGAGCTTCGGTGATGGCTCCGGCGTGTTCGCGGTCGTTTCGTCGCCGGCTAGGACGACTTGCGGTGAAACAGGTGGCAACGACAATGACGCTGTAGCAACCCATGCCAGGAACGGGACCCACCTGCGACGTGCCATTTTGTGCTCCTGCGAAGAATCGCGGACGTCGATTGACGAAACGACAGGGTCCGCAACGCAAAATATAGTAGTGACTGCGTGTCGGTGATAGGAAACTTTGCACCTCTGTTCGTTCGTGTCGAGGCGCCAGCCATCCCCGCATGATCACCCCTCGCCAGGCATATGCGGCTACGCATGCAATCGGCCTCGGGGCCGCCGAACGCGCGGCATGGTCAAGATTGACTATTTACGTCTTGCGCGTCGTGGACGATAAATTCACTGACGCACGGCGAACACCAGACTTTGCGCCTGTTTGATCGGCGAAGACATCATGCGCGCTGCTCAGCCTCATCCGGTATCAATCGACTGCGAATAATGGAGTGGATCAGGGGACAGGGAAATCTGGCGACACCGATTGTCGTCGCAACAGGAATCGCAGTTGCGCTACTCGGCGGATGTGGCGGCGGCAGCGACGGTGTCGCATCATCCGGCAGTCAAAACGCAGCGGTCTCGGGAACGGTTGCCGGGGTTAATCCGGTGGCCGATGCGACGATCACCGACACCGGCGTTAACGGGAAGACCGCAACGACCCAGGGCGGGTCGAATGGAGCGTATACGTTGAATGTTGCCGGACTGTCGCAGCCAATCGCGCTCGTCGCGACTGATCCGTCCGGCCAAGTCAGCCCTCTCGTCATGGCGCTCGCCCAACTACCCGCGAGTGGACAGACCGCGATTGCGAACGTCACCATGCTGATCACGGCACTGGTCGCGTTGTTAACGCCCGATGGCAATCCGATGGATTTCGTCACGTCCGGGGCGCCGGTCGCGCTTGCCAATACGGTGATCGCGGCAAGCGTGTCGAATGCGACCAGCACGCTCGATACCTACCTCGCCAATCTGCTTGGTGCGGTCGGCTTGCCCGCAACCGACGATCCGGTGGCCACGGCATTCACGGCCGACCACACTGGAGCCGACGCACTGATCGATTTGCTGCACGACGCCTCCCTGGCGTGATTCGAATGCAGCGCGACGGCAGCTGATGGCGCTGAGCGCCGGGATACTTCATTTCGAGAGTTGCGCCGTAACGAAATCGACGAATACGCGCGCGCGCGTCGGCATGTTTTTTCCGAAAGCGTGGATAGCGTGCACGGGGACGCACGCGAGCGCCTGATCGGGTAGTACAGCCTGCAGCCTCCCGGCGGCGAGATCGTCCCGTACGGCAATTTCCAGTATTTGGGCGATACCCAGTCCGTTCAATGCCGCTACGCGCATTGCCTCACCGTTATCAGCGTCGAACCTGCCTTCGATGGAGCTGGACGTTCCATCGGCGAAGTTCAAGGGGTACGGTCGGCCATTGAGCCGGTAGCGCACATGCCGATGTGCAGCGAGATCCGCAGCAACACGCGGTGATCCCCGCTCGCGCAGATATGCAGGCGCCGCAACCAACACCAGCCGAAGACTAGTGATCGGCAGCGCATACAGGCCGCTGTCTTCCAGCCATCCCGCCCTGATCGCGATATCGATGCGATCGCGGATCAGGTCGGCATGATGGTCGCTGACGCTCACGTCGAGTGCGAGTTCCGGGTGGTTTGGCAGGAGTTCCCGCGTGACGGGATCGAGCAAAAAGCGACCCAGTTCGCCAGGCAGGCTTACACGCAGTCTTCCTGCTGCGGCGGCCGGCGATCGCAATACTTCTTCGGCGTCCTCCAGGCCGCGCATCAGCGGGGCAATGCGCTCATAAAACGCCTGACCTTCAATCGTCAGAACGGAGGCCCTGGTCGAGCGCTGGAATAACGTGACACCCAGGCGCTTTTCGAGCCTTGCCACGCTCTTTGACACGGCCGACGTCGTTGTACCCAAAGATTGCGCCGCAGCCGTGAACGAGCCCGTCTCGACGGAGCGAACGAACGCGGGAAAGCCGCTGAATTTATCCACGGACATGATGACAAAGTGGAAAGAGTGAAATGACCTGCGAGTGACTTCAACCCACCAGAAGCCGTTGCTAAATTCTGGCTCTACGCCGGACAGGTGGAATATGACGGAGAAAACATGAATCGACTCGCAAACAAGGTTGCTGTTGTTACTGGCGCAAATAGCGGAATCGGATTGGCCACGGCCAGGCTGCTGATTGAAGAGGGCGCGAATGTCATTATGGTGGGCCGACGTCCGGATGCCGTCGATGCGGCCGTGGCCGAACTTGGCGACCGGGCGATCGGACTGACGGGAGATCTCGCGAACCCGAAAACGCACGACGAAGTGGCCGCGCTAGTGTCGAGGCGCTTTGGAGGAGTTGACATATATTTCGCGAACGCGGGAGTGAATACTATCGAAGCATCGAACGAAGTGAGCGAAGAGTCCTATGATCGTCACTTCGCGACAAACACCAAAGCAATTTTCTTCGGGGTGCAGAATATCACGCCACTCATGAGAGATCGTGGTGCCATTCTATTGACGAGTTCGATCGCGAGTTCGAAAGTGTTCGAAGGACATGCTGTCTACGCGGGTACGAAGGCCGCAATCGAGGCCTTCGCGCGGAGTTGGGCTTTGGAGCTTCAGACGCGTGGCATTCGTGTGAATGTACTGAGTCCCGGGCCGGTCGACACGCCAATTCTGACGAAGCTGGGTATCGCGCATGACGAGCGGCCGGCGTTCGAGGCTGCCGTGGCAGGGCGTATTCCGCTAGGCCGCCTCGGACTTCCTGAAGAACTCGCACGCGCGGCGCTCTTTCTCGTGAGTGACGAGGGCAGCTTCGTCAACGGCGTCAACTTGCGTGTCGACGGTGGCATGTCGCTCAGTTGATAGTACCCGTGGCGCGGCTCAGTTCGCCGCGCTTTGGTAGGTCGCGACATAGCGAGCCCGAGCGATGATCTTCCCGTGCATTTGAAACGCAACGAGTGCAGGGCTAGATGCCGGGCTCACGTCGATATGCGGGACATCAAGTGCGTACGCGGTGACGATATAACGATGTGGCTTGCCTTGTGGTGGACACGGTCCGCCATACTTCGACTGGCCGAAATCGGTCAGCGTTTCGGTGACCCCGGGCGGCAGCAGATTCACGTTGCCGGAGGCGCCCTTTTGCAGAGACGTCTGCGAAGGCGGTATGTTGACAACAGCCCAATGGGTCCAACCGAGACCGCTCGTCGGCGCGTCGGGGTCATGAATCGTCACGACGATGCTGCGAGTAGCGGCTGGCGCGTTTGACCATGTCACGTGCGGTGACACATTCTCGCCGTGGCAACCGAATCCGCTGAACACTTGTTCATTCCTGAAACGGCCGTGATCCAGATCGGCAACTTTCAGCGCAAACGTTTCGGCGGTCGCGACGCCGGGCAGCGTTGCGAATAGCGCGCAAGCGCAAACAGCTTTTCGTGGCATGGGAAGGGATCGCATGGCAGGCTCCGGTGGATTGAAGGGCTCCACGCGCCGCGTGCGCACGTGGAGATAGCAGTCATGCTCGAAGAAATTCAGGTGCAGGTAACGCTTAACGACAGTGTCATGCACGGGATGCGCACCAGTCGCTTCCGGATACGGAAAGTGAGTCCGGATCGCGGAGGGTGATTATCAATTATCCGATATCGATTAGTAATCCCACGTAACAGGAACAAAGCGAAAGCTGTCGCCGTTCCTTGCAATGTGTCCGATGGATGGGAACGCGACGTGCGCTGCGGCAAGCAAAGCGCCCGTTTCCGCGGCTTCGTTGAACAGCGCGAGACGCACGTCCACTGCACCTTCAGGATCATGCTCGAAGCCATTCTGCCAATCCGGATTGTCGAAGTTGACTTCGAAAATCGCATCTCCTACGAACGTTAGCTTCTCGCCGTTTGATGTGACGTCCACGACGCAGTGCCCCGGTGTGTGCCCGCCCGTCACGCGCGCCGACACGCCCGGTGCGACTTCGACTGCCCGATCGAACTGCACGATATTCTCGCGGTAGAGTTCCACGAACTTCGCAGCAGCCTTGCGTAGCGCAGGCGGAACCGTCTCCGGCATCACCGTCTTGCTGAAGTCCGGTTTTTTCCAGAACTCTACTTCGGAGGCCGACACGTGGATGCGCACGTCCGGGCGTAGCCTGGCCTTGACGCCATCGACGTTCAAGCCGCCAACGTGATCCATATGCATGTGCGTAATGACGATGTCAGTGATTGCAGTAAGGTCGATACCTGCCGACTCCAGTCGCACTACTGACTTTCCGGCTCGCGTGAAGTATTCGAAACCATCACCCACGCCCGAGTCGATCAAAATGAGCTGCCCGCCGCTGCGCACGAGCGCAATATTCAGCGCCCAGTCGAACATGTCTCGTTGCAGGAAACGACCATCGAACCATTCGTTGCGATCCGCTTCGCTCACATTGGTGGACATGGTGGAGGTGGGCAGCGGTAGAACGCCATCGCTGATCAATACGACATCGATGTCACCCACGCGCACCGCGTAACGGGAAGGTACGAGTTCAGCTGAACCCTGTTTGCCCAGGTTGGAAGTAACGGGCTGCACATTGTGAGTTGTCTTGCTCATGATCCATTGTCCTATTGCTTCAGTTGGGGGGATCCGGTACACGCGGGGCGGTTCACCTGAGCGACCACGGGTTTTGCGCGTATCGCTTTGCTCGCAATTCAAGCGAGCGTGTGACGCATTGTAGTGAGGGACGGGCGAGCGCCGGTAGGATCGCGAGTGCGTATGCCATGTTGTCTGGACGGCAACAATCCAGGTCGTATAGCCTGCGAAATGCAATGCCAGCGACAGAACATCTGACTTAATTCGGGTTTTTATCTGCCAGATGCGTCGCGAGAAGCAAGTGATCGAACGGGCCCAAAATGGTGCTTGACGGCAAACTCGATGACGCGTAGCGGGCTGCTCGATCTTGCCATCCGACACGTGGACGAATCATGCACGCTGGCGCAGGGTCCGGGAAAGGTGGCCATAGTTCGCATCATGCATGATGTGTGCGGACCGCATAATTCAGTGTCAAAAAGCCTTCTCGGACGGACACGGACGGTTCTGCGCTCAAACCCTGCAATGCACGCGTCGATTGCTGTAAGGTCGAATGGCAGCTTCCGAAGGCGAATTGGTCGAACAAATTTCCAGATTTTTTGAACTACCTATAGGCTTAGCTCGAGAATTTCACCACTTGCAGCAGCCGAATTAAAGAAATCACGCATTTCTACCAACTTGCAAATCAGATCCGCTCGCTGCATTTCCAGAGTGTATGTCTCTCCTTGTGGCGTCCATCTGTAGATGAACCTGATCATCTCTTCCTCGCGCCCCCCAAGTTCGCAGATTTGATGCGCCAGTTCGCACGCGATCTGGCTAAGTGCAGCTGGTTCGGCCTCATCTTCCTCGAACTGATCGTATATCGTTCCGAGCGATGCGTTAACTCTGTACCAGAACCCTGACACGAACAGCCATTCCGAAGCGATTCCATCCAGAACGAAGACAGGCTCCTCAATATTTCCGGCGATAAAGAAGCGTGAACTCCTGGCGCTCATACACCACCATATTAATCCGTTGCTGACGTTCGATTGTCGTCGATTCAAGTCGTTGCGTCGACCGGTTGAATCCACCGCCGCCAATCGACGGATGCGGCCGACGGTTGCCGACCCGTTTCGGACAATCAAGGTTAAGCAACCCCTCGTCCGATCTTCGACTTACAACTGCCGCTCAATGGGCGATGCGACGAAAGAGGCTTCTGTCGGCACGGCGCCAGAGCGCAGAAAACCGCTGGGGGCCGCTTTGTTCGTTCGCGCGAGAGCCCTCAGCCTAAAAGACCGTACAGAGGCTTCTTTAAAACCGTGCCTTCTGGTCCCAAGGCGGTTCATCCCCGAACGTCTCGGCAAGATAGTCGACGAACCGACGCACTTTGAGCGGTATGCGCTGTGCGCTCGGATAAACCGCTTGAATCGCCAGATCAGCCGCGCGATAAGCCGGCAGTAGCGCCACAAGTTCACCACGCCGGAGATGCTCTCCGAACACGAAAGTTGGGCCATAAGCGATGCCGGCGCCGGCGAGGGCGGCGGCAAGTAGCATTTGCGTATTGTTAGCGGCCATCCGGCATGGTCCGTCGATGACGTGCGCGCGGTTTTTCGCATCGAGCAACGTCCAGTCGCCGGCCGACACCGCTTCGCTGAAAACCAGTCGCTGCGCACGTCGCAAATCTTCGGGCTTGCGTGGCGTCCCATGGCGCTCGAGGTAGGCGGCAGACGCACAGACGACCATTCGGCACGGTGCAATCCGGCGCATTACCAGTCCGGGGTCTTGCAGCCGTCCGATCCGGATTGCCACGTCGACACCCGTAGCCAGCAGGTCGACATAGCGGTCTCCGAGCACCACCTCCACGTTGACGTGCGGATGATCATCGAGGTATCGGGCAACAACCGAGCCCAGGTGCATCGCACCGAACGTAACTGGCGCCGCGACACGCAGTACGCCGCGTGCCGTACCTTGAGAATCACCAGCTTCCCGATTGGCCTCGTCGAACGCTTCGAGAATCCGCTTACTCCGCTCGTAGTAAGTCTGGCCGGCATCGGTCAGACTTAGGCGCCGTGTAGTGCGCTGGAGTAGCCGAGTATTCAGATCGGCCTCGATTGCGCTTACATGCTTGCCGGCCATCGCGGCCGATAGCCCGAAACGGCGCGCCGCAGCTGCAAAACTGCCTTCCTCTACAGCGGCGACGAACACGCCAAGACTCGTCAGTCGGTCCATTTTGGCACCCCATTCGATAACCGCATTATCGACTGAATGAACCGTTCCGGCAATTATCGAATTGACGACTTGAATCTACCATTCAGCCATGACCTAAAGGAAAGGGCGCGTAAATGAAGATCAGTTCGAACGGTACGCAGATTCATGTCGCGCAGCGCGGGGGAGGCGAGTTGGCGCTTGTATTCCTGCACTACTACGGCGGCTCGTCGCGTACATGGGACGGCGTAGCAAGTGAACTAGCCGATCGTTATCGGATAGTTGCCATCGATCACCGCGGCTGGGGATATTCCGAAGCGCCCGCTGATGGCTACCGGATTGCCGATCTTGCCGCCGACGCCGAAGGTGTCATCGAAGAGTTGGGTCTGCAGCGCTACGTTCTGGTCGGCCATTCGATGGGTGGCAAGGTTGCTCAGCTCATCGCGTCGCGTCGGCCAGGTGGGCTTGAGGGTCTAGTACTCGTCGCGCCGTCGCCCCCGTCGCCGATGCACCTTTCCGAGGAGCAACGTGCGACGTTGGCCGGCGCGTATCAGTCACGTGAGTCGGTCGAATTCGTTATCGATCACGTGCTCACCGCAAAATCGCTTGACGCTGCCTGTCGGGAGCGAGTCATCGAGGACAGCCTGAGGGGCGCACCGCAGGCGAAGGCGGCCTGGCCCAACATAGCCATGCGCGAAGACATCACCGCCGCGGCGGCGTCAATCGACGCGCCGACCGTTGTCATTTCCGGTGAGCTTGATCAGGTGGATCGTGTCGCAACGCTGCAGACGGAATTGATGCCTCGTATCCCGCATGCGCGGATGCACATTCTCCCCGGAATTGGACACCTGTCGCCGTTAGAGGCACCGGCCGAAGTGGCGCAACTCATTGCGCGATTCGTCACAGCGGTCGAAGACAAGTCCGCTGTGTACAGCGCGCCCGAGCAGGTCCCGGCCGCTTTCGATGCGGCGCTGAACGCTGGCGATCTTGACGCCCTGCTCGGCCTGTTTAGCAGTAAAGCCACAATGCGAATGACGGGCGGCGAGACGATACAGGAGAACCCTGCAGGGTTGCGCAACTGTCTGGCCCAGTTGCTGGAGCTACGCCCGCGTATTCACAACGAAATACGTCGTGTGATAACGAGCGGCGACATAGCACTCGTCCTGCTTGACTGGTCCCTGAGCGTGACGCTAGCGGACGGCCACGAACAGGAGCAACGCGGCACCGCTACGCAGGTTATGGAAAAGGGCCGCGACGGCGGGTGGAGACTGCGGATCTCTAATCCGCTCGGATTGAACTGAGCAGTTCTGGGGAATGACGCCATGAACAACCGACAGGGACACACATCATGAAGACACCCTCCATTATTGCGATTCCCATCCTGCCGTTCGGCATGGTCCACTGCCACCTGATCATCGGTGATGAGGCCTGTGTTCTCGTGGACACGGGCACGCCGGGCTCAGAGGGCAAGATTGAGCGGGCTTTGGCGAAGCACGGCCGCGGTTTTCGTGACGTCAGCTTGATCGTGGTCACACATGCGCATACGGATCATGCCGGCTCGGCTGCGCGACTGCGTGAACTGACGGGCGCACCGATCCTCGCGCATGCCGGAGATCTGGACTACTACGAGCGGCGCAAGGAGATGACATACTGCGTCGCCCATTGGTGGGGACGGCTCTTTTTGCGATCGGGCGTGCCCGGCGAGGCGTACCTTCCCTTCACGCCGGACATTCTGCTGCAAGACAATGCCAGTTTTGATCTAAGCCGCTATGGAATCGACGGCGTGGCCAGGCACACGCCCGGCCACACGGCTGGCTCCGTATCGGTTGAACTGGGCAGTGGCGACGCGCTCGTCGGCGACCTCGTCGCCTCCGGTGTACTTCTTGGGGGACTGATCCGCACGGGCCACGCCACACGGCCCCCGTTCGAGGATGATCCGCGGGCTGTCAGTGTTGAATTGATGGGCATGGTCGACGCTGGCATGCAGCGTTTTCACATGGGTCACGGCGGTCCGCTGCCCGCGAAAGAGGTGCGCCGACATGCTCTTTCATTGCGGAATCTGAAGCCTGGACGCAAATATGGGATGCAGACCATCGGATGTGCCTGCTCTGAGCGCAAGCTTGCTGAGTTTGTTGACTAAGGCATGGCTCGTCCTTAGCCCGTAGTCGCCGCCTGCATTCAGATCTGTTCGGCTTCGCCATCTTTCAGGAGTGGATTGTCATGCCTCTTGTTCATCCGAAATACAAAGTCGCCGTTGTTCAGGCAGCTCCCGTCTGGCTCAATCTTGACGCCAGCATCGACAAGACGGTTGAATTGATCAATGAGGCCGCCGCCAATGGCGCCAGGCTCATCGCCTTCCCGGAGACCTGGTTGCCTGGCTATCCATGGCATATCTGGATGGGCGCACCCGCGTGGCAGGTACGCCGCGGCTTTGTGCAGCGGTACTTTGACAACTCGCTGGACTACGACAGTCCGGAGGCCTCAAGACTTAGCGCCGCTGTCCAGCAGGCCGGGATCACTGCGGTCGTCGGCATTTCTGAACGAAGTGGCGGCAGCCTTTACATGGGGCAGTGGATCATCGGCGCCGACGGCAGGACCATCGCTGCACGCCGCAAGTTGCGTCCGACGCACGTCGAACGGGCCGTATTCGGCGATGGTGATGGCTCCGATCTGGCGGTGCATCGGGTTGAAGATCTGGGAAGGATCGGCGCATTGTGCTGTTGGGAGCATTTGCAGCCGCTATCCAAGTACGCGATGTATGCGCAGAATGAGCAGGTGCACGTCGCCGCGTGGCCAAGCTTTTCTAACTATGAGCCTTTCGCCCCGGCGCTCGGATGGGAGGTTAATAATGCGGCCAGCAGAATCTATGCGGTGGAAGGGTCGTGTTTCGTACTGGCTCCCTGTGCCGTTGTGTCCAAAGCGATGATCGACGAGTTGTGCGACTCCCCCGAGAAACATGACTTAAACCACGTGGGTGGCGGTCACGCTGTCATATACGGGCCCGACGGAAGCGCTCTGGTTCCGAAGCTGCGAGAGGACAGTGAAGGCATCCTGTACGCGGACATCGACCTTGCTGCGATTGTGGTGGCCAAGAACGCGGCGGATCCCGCAGGCCACTATTCTCGCCCCGATGTCACTCGCCTTCTGATTAATAAGAACCGTATGCGACAAGTAGAGGCTTTCGCGACACCCATCGACAGCAGCGAAATTGACCAAGAGGCGGATGCACAAAAAATAGGTGCGTAGACACGCCGTCACCGCTCGAAAGGCTACGGCCTATGGCATTGACCGACGACGAATTTCGTGGGTCGGGCGACCGTTAAATGAGAGAAGCCGGACGCTCAGATGTGGGGACGCATAGCTCGCCGGACGGCTGCTAGTGGCCGGCAACTGCCTCTGGTGACCAGCGCATACCGACCCAACTCAGCTGGGCGGTCTGGTATCGCCTCGATGGCCATTCCGGGCCGACCGCCACCCGCCGCGATTGAGCACCCGCGCCAGCACGTGTCCAGCCTGGTGGGTGAGCGTGATGTGCAGGCACGCGTGGTTGCTGCCTTGAAACCGGCCAGCCCGGCCAAGGCGTTCGCTTCACCCAAAGCCGCCGGGCGCGTGACCTCACACGTTGAAACTGCCCCACGACAGGATGCGCAAGCGGCACCGAAGAAAACGCACACCGCCGGACGCGCCGCCGCCCGACGTGATGCGACTGGCTTTCAGCGTAGGCGCCGCTGGTTGACAGCATTCCCATAATCGTCAATCCTTGTGTCCATGGAACATCGAGCCATCGCCATCGCGCTGATTATTCGCACCATTCTCCGAATGGTGGGTTAGCGCGTACTTGCTCGATAACGAAAACCCGCCGCCGAGGCGGGTTTTTCATTTCCGCTTCTAGGCTTGCCCACCCTGACCTGGAAAGGAAATCATCGTGTTCATGCACCGAAACCCATTCGACGCGCACGTACAGAGCCCCGCCCATCCTTCGGCGCCGTTCGATTACCTCAAAAAAATCCTGACCGCGCGGGTCTACGACGTCGCGATCGAAACCGATCTGGATTTCGCGCACAACCTGTCGGTTCGGTGTCGCAACGCGATCCATCTGAAGCGCGAGGACAAGCAGCCGGTGTTCTCGTTCAAGTTGCGTGGTGCGTACAACAAGATGGCGCAGATGCCAGCTGATGCGCTGGCTTGCGGTGTCATCACCGCGTCGGCCGGCAACCACGCACAGGGCGTTGCGTTCTGCGCGGCTCGCATGGGCGTGCACGCTGTGATCGTGGTGCCGCTCACGACGCCCCAGGTCAAGGTGGATGCCGTGCGCAGGCATGGTGGTTCGCGTGTCAAGGTCATTCAGGCCGGGGAGTCGTACAGCGACGCCTACGCGCACGCGCTCACGTTGCAGAAGGAGCGGAACCTGACGTTCGTGCATCCGTTCGACGACCCCGACGTGATCGCCGGCCAAGGCACGGTGGCGATGGAAATCTTGCGCCAGCATCAAAAGCCGATCCATGCGATCTTCGTGCCGATCGGCGGCGGCAGCCTGGCGTCCGGCGTGGCGACCTACGTGAAAGCCGTGCGACCGGGCATCAAGGTGATCGGCGTGCAGACGGAGGATTCATGCGCGATGGCGCAGTCGCTCCGTGCGGGTGAACGCGTCGAACTGGTGGAGGTCGGTTTGTTCTCGGACGGTACGGCGGTCAAACTGGTTGGACAAGAGACTTTCCGGTTATGCCGCGAACACCTCGACGACGTGGTGACGGTCGATACCGATGGCCTGTGCGCGGCGATGAGGGATGTGTTCCAGGATACGCGGAGCGTGCTCGAACCGGCCGGTGCCCTGGCCGTCGCAGGGGCAAAGCTGTACGCCGAGTGCGAAGGGATCGAGAACGAAACGCTCATCGCGATCACGTCCGGCGCAAACATGAACTTCGATCGGCTGAGTTTCGTTGCGGAGCGCGCGAAACTGGCTGTTGCGTAGAAACCGATACGCAGGCCGGTGCATTGTTTGAGAGGCAGGGCCACCGGCCCCGTTGTTTTTACGCCGCTTGGTTGTCCAGGTACGCTCGCACGGCCCGATACATGCCCTCACAATCGAAAGCAACCGACGGAAATCGACCCAATCCAGCCGGTTGCAACTCCTCAAAGAGGTGGCTGCCTTAGGCGGGATTACAGACGCAAATCCTTCGCCACTGCGTAGTTCGGTCGGGCGTGTTTCGTTTTACGGGGCATTTGCGTGTATTGAGACGGCCAGCAACGGCCGGTGAGCGATCTCCTCAGCCTCGGCGCGTGCGAGCCCGAGTGCTTGCAGCAGCACAGTTGCAGCGCGTTCCGGAAAGTCTTCGTTGCCGAATCCGAGTGCCGCAAACCCCTGCGCCATCGGGCTGGCCGGCGTGGCGAACTGCAAGTCCGCAGCAATCGCGGCGAGGACCGTGCCGCCTACCGAAAGGACTGACATCAGCGGATCCGCGACGCCGAACCGTCCGGCGGCGGCTCCTTTCTGCACGTCCCGCAGGAGCCTCTGACCGAGCCCGTGGCTCAGCGCGCGCGCGGATAAACCTTCCCGGATCAGGAATTGTCCCCACACCGGCTCGCGTCGCGCGCGCAGCAACGTGTGCCGGACCGACACCGAAATGACTTCGGCGGGATCCGACAAGTCTGCGGCGCACCTGTCGAGCGTATCGGCGAAATCCTCGAACACCCAGTCCACGAGCGCCGCGTAGATCGCGTCCTTCGATTCGAAGTGGTTGTAGAACGAACCGAAGCCGACATCCGCTGCCTCGGTGATCTCGTTGATCGCCACACCTTCCGCCCCTTTTTCCGCCATCAGCCTGAGTGCGGCCTCGAGCAACCGAGCGCGTGTTTCGCGTTTGCGACGGGCGCCGCGCGGTTCGCGCTCCAGGGCGGCGGCGTCAGGGATGGCCTCGGGGTGCTTGCCCGCTCGGGGCGTCGGTGAATTCGGCATGGCATTTCGGTTGTGCAGCGGAACCCGAGTATAGACTCAAACATCATAATTGACAAAATACTCAGTTATGAGTTGAATGTCAGATATCGGCCGAGCCGAGCCGGACGAATCGATGAATGGAGTGCTTGTGGAGACAAATACGCGGATGGATGCCCGGCCCGGCAGTGAGTGCGGTCCCGGTCGGGAAGTCGTCGAAGGCCTGCCTTTGAGCGTCGACGTGCTGGTCGTCGGCTTCGGGCCGGTCGGCGCCGCGGCAGCCAATCTGCTCGCGCGCTACGGCGTGAACGTGCTCGTCATCGACAAGGCGACCGACATCTACATGGCCCCCCGGGCCATCGCCCTCGATAACGAAGCGTTGCGCATCCTGCAACTCATAGGCGTGACGGAGCACGAATTGGAGACCGTGGCGATCCCTTGCGTGCGGATGCGTTCGCCGCTGCTGGGAGAGTTCGGCAAGGCCAACACGCTGGGCAGCATCGACGGACATCCGAAGCTCGTGACGTTCTATCAACCGGACCTCGAGCGGTGCCTGCGTCGCCGTCTGCAGCAGTACGACTGCGCGCGAGTGGCGCTCGGCGTCTCGTTGCACGGCATCGCGTTAGGGCAGGAGTCAATCGAGGCGACGCTGGACCTTGGGCAGGGGCATACACGCATCGTCCGGGCCCGTTACCTGGTCGGCGCCGACGGCGCGAGCTCGCTCGTCCGTCAATTGATCGGGCAGGCATTCAAGGGCAAGACCTTCGCCGAGGACTGGCTCATCGTGGACGCTCGCAACGTGCCGCGCCCGATCGATCACGTCGAATTCATTTGCGATCACCGGCGGCCGATTCCGCACATGACAGCGCCGGGCGCGCGCGAGCGTTGGGAATTCATGCTGCGTCCTGGCGAGACGCGTGAAGAGATGGAGTCCGACGCGCGCATCCGCGAACTGCTCGCGCCGTGGGGCAATGTCGACGACATGGTCATCGAACGCAAAGCGGTTTACCGCTTTCACGCGAGGACGGTGAATGCGTTCAGCCAGGGGCGCGTGTTCCTGGCCGGCGACGCGGCGCATATTACGCCGCCGTTTGTCGGGCAGGGGCTTGTCGCGGGGCTGCGCGATACCGCCAATCTGTGCTGGAAACTCGCGTCGGTCATACACGGGCACGCAGCGCCGCAAATTCTCGCCACGTACGACCAGGAACGGCGGCCCCATGTGAAGGCGATGATTCGCTTCGCGAAACTCATGGGGAAGCTGGTGATGCCGCGCAACGCTGGAGTGGCGTTCTTCACGCACGGCCTGATGTGCGCAATGCGGCTCGTGCCGAAGTGGCGCGCTTATTTGGAAGAACTGGAGATCAAGCCCAGGAACGTCTGCCGGCGCGGGCTCTTCGTCGCAGGCTGCACGAAGTCCCGATTGGTGCGTGGCGCGGTCTTGCCACAGGGCTGGGTGCGTGGCGCCGACGGTCGGACCTGCCTGAGCGACGATGTACAGGGCTCGGGCCTCACGTTGATAGGGTTCGGTCGCGACGCAGCCGCGGCGCTCAATGATGAGACGGCCGCGGCGTTTGCCGCCGCCGGCGGAACGGTCATCCAGATCTCGCATCGCGGGCAGCGGCTGCATCTCGCGCCGAGCAGTAGCTGGGAGGACCTTGAGGGCGTGTTCCTGCCGCGCGCCGTGCCGTTCGGCTGGGCCGCCATGGTCCGGCCCGACCGGGTGATCGTCCACGACGGGCCGGCGAGCGAAGCGAATCGCCTGGTTTCCGAGAGCCTGGCTCTGCTCGGAACGCCGATCGACGCAATGCCGCCCGTCACCGAACCTGCTCAATTTTTCGTCTGAGGCTTACGTCATGCAACTGACCACACCGCAACCGGCTCGCCATCCGCGCCCCACGACCAAAGCGTCCGCGCTGGCGTACCTGATCTTCGATCGCCCGGATCTCGTCAAGGCCGAGGAGTTCCTGAATGACTTTGGACTTCGTACCGTTTCGCGCGACGACGACCGGATGTTCCTGCGCGGCACCGGGCCGACGCCATTCTGCTATGTCGTCCGAAGAGCGCCCAAAGCCCGCTTCGTCGGCTTCGGCCTGCGCGTGAATCGCATCGAAGACCTGCGTGCGCTGGCGCGCGTGCCCGGTGCTTCGGAAGTCGAAGCATCGGACTGGCCGGGCGGCGGCCACCGGGTGCGTCTCGTCGATCCGTCCGGGTTCCGCGTCGATGCCGTGTTCGGACAAGCGCCGGCCGCGACGTTGCCGCACCGGCCGCCTCTGCCGCTCAATACGGCAGACGCCGCCGTCCGCATCAACGACACGCAGCGCCCGCCGTCGGGGCCACCGGAGGTTATCAAGCTCGGGCACGTGGTGCTGGAGCTGGCGGATTTCCAGCAAACCTGCGCGTGGTACACGCAGCATTTCGGGTTCATTCCGAGCGACGTGCAGCTGCTGCCCGACGGTTCGCCCGCGGTGACGTTCATGCGGCTCGATCTCGGTGCGACACCGGCGGACCATCACACGCTCGCGCTGGCGCAGGGTTTCGCGCCGCTCTACAGTCATAGCGCCTACGAGGTCGTGGACGCCGATGCGGTCGGCATGGGCCAGCGCGTATTGCGCGACCAGGGCTGGACGCATGCATGGGGCATCGGGCGGCACATCCTCGGCAGCCAGATCTTCGACTACTGGCAGGATCCGTCGGGCGACAAGCACGAGCATTACTGCGACGGCGACCTGTTCACGGCCGAGGTGCCGATGGGGGTCCATGCGGTCAGCCGCGAAGCGATGTCCCAGTGGGGGCAGGCCATGCCGCGCAGCTTCACGAAACCCAAATTCACGCTGGCCAGCGTGGCCGCGCTCGTCCGCAGTCTCCGGTGGAGTCCCGACGTGACGGTCGGCAAGCTGAAAACGCTCGCCAAGCTGTTCGCGTGACGCGGCGCCGATTCGTCCAGATATTCGAGGCACATTCATGTCATTGCACATTCTGCATTACCAGCATCAAGGCCGCGCCCGGTGGGGCGTGATCCGACAGGGCGCGATCACGCCGATTCCGGGTGAGTTCGAAACGACGGCCGACTTCGTGCGCGCGAACCGGATCGAGGAATTGGCCGCCCTGTCCGGGCCGACGATCCCGGAATCGGAGGTGGCGTGGCTGTCGCCTGTCACCCGCAATCAGCAATTCGTGTGTCAGGGCGCTAACTACCGGCAGCACATGATTGAATCCGGCATGGACCCGGACGCGAAGACGTTCAACATGATTTTCACGAAAGCGACGAGCTGCGTCGTGCCCGCCGATTCGCACGTCATCCGGCCACGGCAGGTGCGCTTTCTCGATTACGAGATCGAACTGGGGCTGGTGATGAAGCGCGACATTACCGCCCGCCAGTCGATTACCAATGCGAATCTGCACGAGTACCTCGCTGGCATCGTCATCGTGAACGACTACTCGGCCCGCGACGTGCAGATCCCGCAGATGCAGTTCTACAAGGGCAAGAGCTACCGGACGTTCGGACCGGTCGGCCCGTACCTGTGCATGCTGGAGGCGCGCGACATCGCGAAGCTGCGCAGGCTGGACCTGACGCTGACAGTCAATGGACAGGTCCGGCAGAAGGATACGACGGCCAATCTCGTCTACGGGCCCGCCGAGACGCTGACTGAACTGTCGGGCGTGCACGACCTGCATGTCGGTGACCTGATTGCGACCGGCACGCCGTCCGGCTGCGCGCTGAGCGTTCCGTCGCAGGCGAAACAGCGCATCGCGGCGTTGCTGCCCGAGGCCGCCAAATGGCGCATGTTCATGAAGATCCAGGCGGGCAGGAGCCAATATCTGCGGACCGGCGACATTGTCGAAGCGCGCATCGCCAGCGCGGACGGGCTGATCGATCTCGGCGTGCAACGCAATTGCGTCGTGGATGAAGTCGCATGAACGGAATCGCCAATCAAGCGGACGTCATCGCGATCGAGGCGAGCGGCCCGCCGGCGGATTTGCCGGCCAGCACGTACGAGATGATCTGCCGCGGTGCCGCAATCGATCCGTCCGCACCCGCGCTGTCGTTCTTCCTGCGTGCCGACGATCATCGCAACGCTGCGCGCTGGACCTATCGCGAACTGGTTCGCGACATCACGCGCACCGCGAACTTCTTTACCCGTCTTGGCGTGCGTCGAGACACGGTGGTCGCCTATATCCTGCCGAATCTGCCCGAAACGCATTTCGTGATCTGGGGCGGCGAGGCTGCGGGCATCGTTTGCGCAATCAATCCGCTGCTGGAGTCGGCCGCAATTGCCGAATTGCTGAATGCGGCGCAGGTGGAGGTACTGGTGACGCTGGCGCCGTTTCCCGGCACCGATCTGTGGCCGAAGGTGCAGCCGGTGCTCGAGCGGGTCGGCACGCTCCGGCATTTGGTACTCGTGAATCTGGCCGATCGCGTGCGGGCGCCCAAGCGATTCGTGGCGCGGCTGCTGCAGCTCCGGGAATGCGCGAGGTTGCACGGCCCAGGCGGCGTCCGGAGTGCGGTGCCGAGACGAATCGGAATCCACGACTTCGGCCGGTCGTTCGCGAGCGAGTCGGGGACGGCGCTCGACAGCCGCCGCCGCTTCGATCCCGAGGATCACTCGTCGTACTTCTGCACCGGCGGCACGACCGGCTTGCCGAAGATCGCGATGCGCCGCCACGGCAACGAAGTCGCGAATGCGTGGAGCGTCGGCCAGTTCTTTGGCGCTGGCATTGGGCCCGGCAAGACGATCTTCTGTGGACTGCCGCTGTTCCATGTCAATGCCGTGCTGGCGACTGGGCTCGTGCCGTTCTCGCGCGGCGCCCACGTCGTCCTGGGCACGCCGCAGGGCTATCGCGGCGACGGCGTCGTCAAGCGCTTCTGGGAGCTGGTCGAACACCATCGCATCAACTTCTTCAGCGGCGTGCCGACGCTCTATGCGTCGCTTCTCGACGTCCCGATCGGCGACAGGAACGTCGGTTCGCTCGAATACGGGCTGTGCGGCGCGGCTCCGATGCCGATCGAAGTGTTCCGCACGTTCCAGGAGCGGACCGGGATCCGGATTCTCGAAGGCTACGGACTGACCGAGGGGGCATGCGTCAGCAGCGTCAACCCGCCGCTCGGGGAGCGCCGTCTCGGATCGATCGGGTTGCGCGTCCCAGGTCAGGTGATGAAGGCGATCGTCGTCGACGACGACGGCCTTTATGTCCGCGACTGCGTTGCGGACGAAGTTGGCCTGCTCGTGATCGCGGGCCCGAACGTCTTTGCCGGCTATGTACAGCCCGAACAGAACAAGGATCTCTGGCTGGAGCTGGGCGACGGTCGCCGCTGGCTGAACACGGGCGACCTCGGGTGTTGCGACGGGGACGGCTATTTCCGCCTCACCGGCCGCAAGAAGGATCTGATCATTCGGGGCGGCCACAACATCGATCCGGCGACGATCGAGGAGCCGCTGCATCGCCATCCGGCGGTTCAGATCGCGGCGGCGATCGGGCGGCCTGATGCGCATGCCGGCGAGTTGCCGGTGGCCTACGTGCAGCTCAAGGCGGGCGCGCGTGCAACCGAACACGACCTCGCGGAATTCGTGCGTAGCGAGATCGGCGAGCGTGCCGCGTTGCCGAGGCAAATCCGGATCGTCGATGCGATGCCACTGACTGCCGTCGGCAAGATCTTCAAGCCGGAATTGAAGCGGCGCGAGACGGCCGACGCGCTTCGCGCCGCACTCAACGAAGCCGGCATGACCCATGCCCGCGTCACTGTCGAAACCGATGCATCGCGTGGTGTATCAGCGCATGTCGCACTTGCGGATCCGGCGCTCGAGGAGCAGGCAATTGCGGTGCTGGGACGCTTCCCGTTCGCATTCACGATCCAGGCAACAGGGCAGTCGCCATTGGATCTACAAGCGGATGGCGGACCTGCCGAACTTGAGCGGAGCCGATAAAGCCAACGTCGAGCGCGCTCGCAACAACTGATTGAATTGCGACATTGCCGCATCGCAGATGTGGGCGGTGTCGCCCCAAAGGATCAGGGCGGGAAGACCATGGTTGCGATTTCGTTTCTCCAGCAGTCACTAATTTAGTAGTTCAAATTGAATGAAGGAGGAGTGCAAGGCGAAAGTGTATCGCCTGAGTCGTTTGAAGTATCAATAAAGCCATAGACCACAGGCGGTGGAGATCCGAGAAGGACGTCCCGCGAAGCAGGTCGATTCAACAACGGAAGGAGACAGGATGGAATTCAGGAAAACATTCAGAATGCTTGTCGCGGTGACGCTTGTGTGTGCGGCGTCGATTGCCGGCCACGCGAACGCGCAGTCGAGCGGCAGCATGCAACTGGGGATCGGCTGGTTGCATGTCATGCCGCAGGGGAATGCGGACCCCATCGTCGTCGAAAGTGTCGCCGGTGCACCGATGAATCAGCGGCAAACCGGGACCGGAGCTCACGCCGGTGCATCGGACGCCGCGAGCTTGATGGCGGAGTACTTCGTTACCGATCATATCGGTGTCGCGTTCCTGGCCGGCACGCCGTTTACGACCGACCTGATCGGCAACGGCTCATTGGCCTCGTTCGGGGTGATCGGCAAAACGAAACCGCTGGCGCCCGTACTTGAAGTCAGATATCACTTCTTGGCGACCGACGCCAAGTTCAGGCCATTCGTCGGACTGGGTGTCAACTACACGTGGTACTCGGACACACGCATCGTTAATACGGCGTTCCTCAACGCGACTTGCGGGCCGGGCTGTTCGACCCGCGCGTCGTTGAGTTCTTCGTGGAACCCGACGTTCGAGCTCGGTGCAAACTATGCGCTCAGCAAGCATTGGTCGATCAACGCGTCCCTGTCCTATATCCCGTTGTCGACCACGTTGACGACGAATGCCACGACAGCGACTGGCGTCGATATCGTGACCAAGATGCGCATCAGGGTGAATCCGCTCGTGACACATCTCGACATCGCTTATACGTTCTAGCGTTCGCGGAAGCGCATCGGCCAGCGATGGCTCTTCCCTACTTTCCATAGGAGTGGATCGTTGGCGGACTGTCCGCTGTCACGTGTCAACACAACGCTCGAGTGTCCGACATCACGTTTTGACGACCGGCCGCTCGTGGCCGACTGCCGCCCGACGCGGTCGGCCGTAGCCGACCCTCAACGGACGCTCGCTTCCCTCCGAAGCGGTCGTTTCACTCGCCTCGCGGCGCAATGATTCGTTCAACCTTCAATTAATCCAACAGCACTCGGTATCGTCCGGCTAACGTTGCGGTCAATCTTCCGACATCGTTCAGTTCATCGTCGTGCAGATAAGTGTGCATTCCAAGCTGCTGCGCCACGACCAGATTCGCAGGCGTGTTGTCCACGAAAACGGCTTCCTCTGGGCCGATATGTAGTTCACGCAATGCTCTCTCAAAGATCGTTGGGCTCTGTTTTCCCACACCATGCTCGGCCGACACGATTACTGGATCGAACAATTCATCGAGTTGTTGAGATTTTCTCAGGCAATCGAGCCTGTCTTTTTTATTGTCCGTGATGATCCCAACGGCATAGCGCTTTCTGAGGTCACGCGCCAAAGCAAACATGGCATCGTTCGTGGGCGTGCTCAGGAATGCCTGTTCGAGTAGTGAGAAATCGAGCTCATGCTCAATTAACTTGCATACATAAGACCAGATAGCCTTATGTGTCGTTCTCCCGAGGATCAAGTCGGCGTTGTAGTATGAGAAAGCTTTCTGGATCAGTTCGTAATCTACGCCAGAAGCATGGCTTAGATATTTGTTGGTCGTGAGTGAACCAGTCTTATCTGTCGTGAGAACTCCGTCGTAATCAAAGAAAATCGCTTTTATCACGCTCGCTCCATTTGATGTTGCCGGCAGAACATGGTGGGTGTCTGCTTAGGTTCGTCGCCGTCGATGTAGCTTCGCGCGTCTCTTTGTGGAGGGCCACCCGACTATGCAAGAAGCATATCGCGACACAATCATGGCAGTCCCACTGTTCCACAGAGGTTGATCAATCCGTGCACCGGTCAGCTTGGCACGATTATTACGCCAGGCCAACGTTTTTGATATTGCTTCTGTTCAATTCGCTTTCGATAGGTGTAGACGTTTACACGCGCCGGGTTGCGCCGAACCACCATTGCAAAAAGATCGTCAAGCCCATACGGTGCAATGACGTTAATCGAGTCGTCTTCTAGTAGCGTTAGTCCGACCGATGTCGCGAACTCAGGCCACGACGCGACAGCGTGTTCCAACGATACAAACGGCGAAACCGGATGACCAAAAGCTGCTTCGAACCATGTGTGCACGGCGGCCTGATTGGTGACCTCCCAAGGATATTCAGGATATTGCGCCGTGAGGCTGTGCTGGATTTCGGCATCGCGAATCGACGACAAATCGGACGGGTCGAAGTAGGCTAAATCGACGTCGGCTAGGCATGTCGGAGTCGCATATCCGTGGAGCGAGTCCCAGACCAAATTGCGAATGGCCCCTGCGCCAATGCACCAGGATTTCAGGCCCATTGCACGTGACGCCGAGAGAGCCGACATACACCAAGATGACTGCCGGGCTATTTCGACTAATCTTTCATTGAGACTCATCGCGGATCTACGTGGCCTAAACGAGCAGCTCGGATCAGATTGTCTCCAAATCCAGCAGCACTGTCGAGTGACAGAAACTGGCCGAACGCGGCCTGCCGCCGCTCCGTGACGCATTACCGGCGCAGATCGACCCTGAAGTGACCTTCGGCTTGCTCAAATGCGGATATTTCATTTTTCGTCGCGCCGCACGCTTAGCGCCCCACACGAATGTGAGCGTCACGCGAGAAATCGTATGTCTTTAGCACCGGACGGATAGCGTCGATTAGTTTATCCGTGTGGACGCTCGTCATATAGATGGACGCCTTGCCACCATCGACTGTCACTTCATCACCATCCAGCTCGCCCAACTTCGTCTCCCTCGCTACCGATTCCAGCTCGTCTTCCAGCTGGTGTAGTCGCGTCAAATCGAGGCTGCCATAGTCCACGGCGATCACAATTTGATTGCTTTCAGCAAGGGGCGCCGCACATGTTGGCTTTCCGAAGACGAGAAACAGGAAAAGTACAGCGCACTGGATCAGCAAACGTTGGTTCATATATTTTTCGTTAATCAAGCATGACGAGGCGCAGCGGCGGCGGCCCTCGATTGTCAACGATTCTGACCTCCAGGCCGAACGGCCGAAATTGCCGGGCTCGGCCGGCGGCAGCCCACCCGAAGTGTACATTCCCCGTGCCAGACCGAATGACCCAAGCTCACTCGTCAACGGCCGATTGCATCGCCATGTTCAAGAACATCGCCGAATGATTTCGAGGTCCTCAACACGCTCGACGGAGTAGTGTCCGTCGTGGCTGTCGATGTGATACACATCGACCTTCAGCGGCGTTCCCGGCCGGACCGTTACCTCATAATTTTCCCCGGATTTGGGGGTGAAGCGAAAGGCGTTATCGTATTGGTCTAGTCCCGGAACGGAAACGCGCAGCGTCAGCAAGTGATCCGCTTGCATCCTGAGTTCGAAGTAACTTTGGTCGATATATTTATCGGCGATCGGCATTCCCAGCCGCGGCTGCTGTCGATGTGTCGAAAAGAGAATGATCGTGTGGTCGTCTTTGAAAGGAATACCCGCCACGCCAATGGGTTCGCCGCCCAGTGGATCGCTCGGCACGTAGCAACCTGGCAAAGGAGGGGGGTGATAGAGGTAGAACGTACCTTCGCCGATTTCACGGAAGCGAACGTTTGCAGTCGGCACGCCTGGCGGTGGCATGTAGTTTGTCGTTACACACCCTGTCACCGACAAGGAGATTGCAAACATCGCCAATCGAATCACGAGTTTCGCCGCTGATGTTTTAACTTTCATTGGTGCGCAACCTCGTGTTTTACCTCTACCGTGCCGCTATAAGCATTGGGGATCGCCCACCGTTTGCCGGTTTGTGCTGTGAGAATCATCCGATCGGATTCCGACGCAGCCGAGTAGAGGATAAAGAATCGTGCGCCAGAAGGGACGATGAAGTAGGTTTGTCTGTAGTGGCCCTTCACGAAGGTCGATCCGTCAGTGCTCTCGAATGACTCGACGTTGCTGACAACGCGCTTGTCGGCATCGAGGAACATGACATACGGCTTCAGCACCGTTGCCAGTGGCAACCACGTACTCGAAAACCAAGTGCGGACGCGCAAAGTGGTCGCCTTGGACTGTTGATCCAGGGAGAACGGAGCATAGACCCCAAGACCGTCTGGAAATCGAGCCACCGGGGAGGTGCCTGCGTCGAAGTCAATCGTCCTTGCCTCGTTCAGTGCAAGTGGCTGATAAGACATCTCTGCATAGCTCTTCACGCCGACCCGTGATTCAACCAAGGGCGTGGCCACAAGTTGCCGGGTTGCACATCCGCTAAGCGCTGCACAAATTAATCCGATTCCAATCCAGAATTGCCGTTTCACGTCGTTCCAAAAATCAATTTCCCAATAGATCCTTGTTTACGACAATCAGAGGCGGTTCTTTAGCTCAAACGCGTGGATGAGCGATGTCCACCGCGAAAAGACCGGAACTCGATGTGCGGTTACTGACGCAAAACGGACGTCCCACCTGTCTCGGCAACCGTCTCGCCTTGGCCGGCTGCTGCCTTCCGCAGTTGCTTGCGGTAGGCCAGCGCAGTGACCCGAAATCGACCCATAAGAGACAGATGCAATTCCTGATATCGGCCGCGCGCAGCAACGTCGGCCGACGGGAAGTGGGCGCGTTGCGCCTCATGACCAACCCCTTTCACTCGGACGCCTCGTCGATAGCCTTCAGAATCATTTGTTGGTCGTCAATTACGCTCTCATCTCCGGAAAAGCGGGACATCTCCATATGTCCGTCGTCGAACACGTCGATCTCGATACGCTCACCTGGCACGGTTATCGAGATCAGAATGGTGTCTGGGCGATGCCGGCCCAATGTATAAAAGAGGTGGCGATCGTCGAGGTTACTAAGCAATTCGTACAAGGCGTGCGTCATATATCCCCGCCAAGATCAGCAGCTAGCCGTGAGAACCGAGCTGAAACAAAGCTGCAAAAATAATGGCAGTGAAGAACGCCAGCGCCGTCGCCCCTTGGATTCTGGTTCGCCGTACCATTTTGGCCGACACAATATCTTCTGCAGACATGTTGTAGCAGAACTTGTACCACCATCTCCAAGCCCTTGATCTGCAATAGAAGGCCAATATTCGCTCTGGACGAAATGCCATGATTGCGGATATCGCGGCGCCGTAAGCGATCACGACAAAGCCGAAAATGGCGCGGTAGGTCGATTCGTTCACGTAGCTGTCTCAGGTCGACATAGCGAGGAAATAGGCGGAACGTCCGAAATTCGATCAACGAACCCATGCTGTCACAATCTAGACTATCGACCGCAACTGGCTTGTCGGGGTTTGCACTACGTTGCGGGTTGTGCCAGCACCGCTAGGCCCAGGTGCTAGGATATCGCTCGCATCCGGCTAACCACCAAGGTTTTTCTTCGAGATTGTCGATGATCCAGGAACGGATGGCGAAGAGCCGTTGTTGGCGCCGACTCCCGTCATTGCCCACCCATCCCGGCATCGCCAAACCCTGAAGATCCGTTTTTGCGGAACCCGATCCACCCGATGATGATAAAAGCCGTGTTCTTCGACGTCGGCGAAACGCTGATCGATGAAAGTCGAGACTGGAACGAGTGGGCCGACCATCTCGAGGTGCCGCGACGGGTGTTTCATGCGTTGCTCGGCGCGGTCATCGCGCGTGGTCAGCATCATCGTCGCGTGTTCGATCTCGTGCGGCCGGGTGTCGACTTCGCCGCATCGTGCCGGGAGCGCGAGGCGACCGGAAGCACTCATGCGGTGACCGTGAAAGATCTCTACCCCGACGTCGTGCCGTGCCTGAAACGACTGCGCGAAACCGGCGTGCTGGCCGGCATGGTTCCAGTGTTCTTGCGGCGCGGCCCATGGGCGATCATTCGGTCCGGTTCCGGGCGGTTCGCGTCTCCCGTGCACGCGATCGACAGCCTTTCCGCGCTTCCGGCGTTACTGTCCGGAAGTTTGGGGACATAACAACCAGCCGCCAGCTCGCCATTCCCGCCCAAACCCGACCCCGCCCAAACCTTCCGCCCCCGCCCCCACATCCCGTGGCCGATTTTGTCACCAGGTGGGCCGAATATGACAATGGAAACCGGCTCGCACGGCATTAGGATGGGTCACCTCGCCGCCCGGAGCTGGCCGGTTTTGCCGTATCGGCCCCGTGGCGCGCCTCATTCACCGCCTGATTTGGAACATCGACCATGAGCTATAACGCCCCCGTCAAGGACATGCTGTTCGTGCTGAAGGAACTCGCGGGCATCGACACCGTTGCGCAACTGCCGGGCTTCGAGGACGCCGGTTACGACACGGCACAGGCCGTGCTCGACGAGTCCGCGAAATTCTGCGGCGAGGTGCTGGCGCCGCTGAACGTCGAAGGCGACCGCAACCCGAGCAGCTGGAAGGACGGTGTCGTGACCGCGACGCCGGGTTTCGGCGAAGCATTCCGCCAGTTCGTCGAAGGCGGCTGGCAGGGGCTGCAGCACCCGTCCGAATACGACGGCCAGGGGCTGCCGAAGCTGATCGCCACGCCGTGCATCGAGATGCTGAACGCGGCGAACCTGTCGTTCGCGCTGTGTCCGCTGCTGACCGACGGCGCGATCGAGGCGCTGCTGACGGCCGGCACCGACGAGCAGAAGCAGCGCTACGTGCCGAAGCTGATCTCGGGCGAATGGACCGGCACGATGAACCTGACGGAGCCGCAGGCGGGCTCGGATCTTGCGCTGGTGCGTTCGCGCGCCGAACCGCAAGGCGACGGCACGTACAAGGTGTTCGGCACGAAGATTTTCATCACGTGGGGCGAGCACGACATGGCGGACAACATCGTCCACCTCGTGCTGGCACGCACGCCGAACGCGCCGGAAGGCGTGAAGGGCATTTCGCTGTTCATCGTGCCGAAGTTCCTGGTGAACGAGGACGGCTCGCTGGGCGAACGCAACGACGTGCACTGCGTGTCGATCGAGCACAAGCTCGGGATCAAGGCGAGCCCGACGGCGGTGCTGCAATATGGCGATAACGGTGGCGCGATCGGCTACCTGATCGGCGAAGAGAACCGCGGCCTCGAATACATGTTCATCATGATGAACGCGGCGCGCTTCGGCGTCGGGATGCAGGGGATCGGCGTGGCCGACCGCGCGTACCAGAAGGCCGCGGAATTCGCGAAGGAGCGCGTGCAGAGCCGCCCGGTGGACGGGTCGGCCAAGCAGTCGGTGACGATCATCCATCACCCGGACGTGCGCCGGATGCTCGGCACGATGCGCGCGCTGACCGAAGGCGCACGCTCGCTGGCCTACGTGGCCGCGGCGCACAGCGACATTGCCCACCGCCATTCGGACGAGGCGACGCGGGCGCGTCATCAGGCAATCTACGAATATCTGGTGCCGGTCGTGAAGGGCTGGAGCACGGAGATGGTGAACGACGTGGCGAGCCTGGGCGTGCAGGTGCACGGCGGGATGGGTTTCATCGAGGAAACCGGCGCGGCGCAGTATTACCGCGATGCGCGGATCCTGGCGATCTACGAAGGCACGACGGCGATCCAGGCGAACGACCTGGTGGGCCGCAAGACGCTGCGCGACGGTGGTGCGGTGGCGAAGGCGCTGATCGCCGAAATCGGCGAGACTGTCGCGGCGCTGGGCAAGCTGGACGGTGCGGCGGCCGCATCGATGAAGGAGCGGCTGGAGAAGGGCGCGAAGGCGCTGTCGTCGGTGGTGGATTACGTGCTGGCGAACGCGAAGCAGGACCCGAACGCGGTGTTCGCGGGCAGCGTGCCGTACCTGAAGCTGGCGGGCGTGGTGCTGTGCGGATGGCAGATGGCGCGTGCGCTGGTGGCCGCGCAGGCGAACCGCGCGAGCGACCCGGCGTTCTTCGGCGCGAAGATCGCGATCGCGCAGCTCTATGCGGAGCAGGTGCTGGTGCAGGCAGGCGCGCTCGAAGCGTCGATCGTCGGCACGAAGGGCAACGAGGGCGTGCTCGCGTTGACGGAAGACCAGTTCTGACCGGCTGACGGTCGGGACGCAGGAGGAGACAGGATTTTGACCACACAGGACTTGCTCGCGCAGTACGGCCCGCGCGAATCGATGGAATACGACGTCGTGATCGTCGGCGGCGGCCCCGCCGGGCTGTCGGCGGCGATCCGGCTCAAGCAGCTGGCCGCCGAGAAAGGCACCGAGATCGGCGTGTGCGTGCTCGAGAAAGGTTCCGAGATCGGCGCGCACATCCTGTCGGGCGCGGTGATGGACCCGCGCGCGATCACCGAACTGTTCCCCGACTGGAAGGAACGCGGCGCGCCGCTCGACGTCGAGGTGACGGAAGACCGCTTCCTGTTCCTGTCCGAGAAAAGCGCCGTCACCACGCCGAACTGGGCGCTGCCCGCCAACTTCCAGAACCACGGCAACTACGTGATTTCGCTGGGCAACGTCACGCGCTGGCTGGGCCAGCAGGCCGAGGCGCTGGGCGTCGAGATCTTCCCCGGCTTCCCGGCTGCGGAGATTCTCTATAACGACGACGGCTCCGTGAAAGGCGTCGCGACCGGCAACATGGGCGTTGGCAAGGACGGCGAGCCGACCGAGAACTTCCAGCTCGGCATGGAGCTGCACGCGAAGTACACGCTGTTCGCCGAAGGCTGCCGTGGCCATCTCGGCCGCCAGTTGATCGCGAAGTTCAAGCTCGACGCGAACGCCGATCCGCAGGCGTACGGGATCGGCATCAAGGAGCTGTGGGAAATCGATCCGGCCAAGCACAAGCCGGGCCTCGTGATCCACACGGCCGGCTGGCCGCTGAAGTCCGACACCTACGGCGGCTCGTTCCTGTATCACATGGACAACAACCAGGTCGTGGTCGGCTTCGTGGTGGGCCTGGGCTACACGAACCCGTACCTGTCGCCGTTCGAGGAATTCCAGCGCTACAAGACGCACCCGTCGATCCGTGCGTTCCTCGAAGGCGGCAAGCGCGTGTCGTACGGCGCGCGCGCGATCACGGCGGGCGGCCTGCTGTCGCTGCCGAAGACGGTGTTCCCGGGCGGCGCGCTGATCGGCGACGACGCGGGTTTCCTGAACGCGTCGCGGATCAAGGGCAGCCACGCGGCGATCAAGACCGGCATGCTGGCCGCCGACGCCGCGTTCGACGCGGTGCAGGCGGGCCGCCAGTCGGACGAACTCAACGCGTATCCGGATGCGTTCAAGCAGTCGTGGCTGTACACGGAGCTGTACCGCGCGCGCAACTTCAAGCAGTGGATGGCCAAGGGCCTGTACCTCGGCACGCTGATGGTCGGGCTCGAGCAGAAGGTGATGGGCGGCAACGTGCCGTGGACGCTGCATCACAAGCACGCGGATCACGAGATGCTGAAGCCGGCGTCGCAGTGCGAGCCGATCGAGTACCCGAAGCCGGACGGCAAGCTGACGTTCGACCGGCTGTCGTCGGTGTTCATCTCGAACACGAACCATGAAGAGAACCAGCCGGCGCACCTGACCTTGAAGGATGCAAACGTGCCGGTGAACGTGAACCTGCGCACGTATGCGGGGCCGGAGGGCCGTTTCTGCCCGGCGGCGGTGTACGAGTTCGTGAAGAACGACGATGGCAGCGATCGCCTCGTGATCAATGCGCAGAACTGCGTGCACTGCAAGACCTGCGACATCAAGGACCCGACGCAGAACATCGTGTGGGTCACGCCGGAAGGCGGTGGCGGGCCGAATTACCCGAACATGTAACGCAACGTATCCCCGCGCCTGCGGGCGCGAACGAACCGGAGTGAGACGATGAGCAATGCAGCGAAAGAAGTCGTGGTGGTGAGCGGTGTCCGTACCGCGATCGGTGATTTCGGCGGCAGCCTGAAGGATTTCTCGCCGACCGACCTCGGGGCGAAAGTCGTGCGCGAAGTGCTGTCGCGCGCGAACGTGTCGGGCGATGCGGTCGGGCATGTCGTGTTCGGCCACGTCGTGAACACCGAACCGAAGGACATGTATATCGCGCGCGTCGCGGCGATCGACGGCGGCGTCGCGCAGCACACGCCCGCGCTGACCGTGAACCGCCTGTGCGGTTCGGGCCTGCAGGCGATCGTGTCGGCCGCGCAGACGATCATGCTCGGCGACGCCGACGTCGCGATCGGCGGCGGCTCGGAAAACATGAGCCGCGCGCCGTACACGGTGCCGGCCGCGCGTTTCGGCCAGCGCATGGGTGACGGCAAGCTCGTCGACATGATGCTCGGCGCACTGCACGACCCGTTCCAGACGATCCACATGGGCGTGACCGCCGAGAACGTCGCGGCGAAGTACGGCATCACGCGCGACGCGCAGGACGCGCTGGCGCTCGAATCGCATCGTCGCGCGGCGCGCGCGATCGCGGAAGGGCGCTTCAAGGACCAGATCCTGCCGATCTCGATCCGCACGAAGAAGGGCGAGGTCGCGTTCGACACCGACGAACACGTGCGTCACGACGCGAGCGCGGACGATTTCACGAAGCTGCGCCCGGTGTTCAAGAAGGAAGACGGCACGGTGACGGCCGGCAACGCGTCGGGCATCAACGACGCGGCCGCGGCCGTGCTGATGATGAGCGCGGACGCCGCGCGCGCGCAGGGCGTGAAGCCGCTCGCTCGGCTCGTCGCGTATGCGCACGCGGGGGTCGATCCGGCATACATGGGCATCGGCCCCGTGCCGGCCACGCAGAAGGCGCTCGAACGCGCGGGCCTGAAGATCACCGATCTCGACGTGATCGAGGCGAACGAGGCGTTCGCCGCCCAGGCATGCGCGGTCACGCAGGAGCTCGGCCTCGATCCGGCGAAGGTCAACCCGAACGGGTCGGGCATCTCGCTCGGTCACCCGATCGGCGCGACCGGTGCGCTGATCACGGTCAAGGCGCTGTACGAACTGAAGCGCATCGGCGGGCGTTACGCGCTCGTGACGATGTGTATCGGTGGCGGCCAGGGGATTGCGGCCATCTTCGAGAACATCTGATAATCGACCGCTCAGCACCCGAACACACAGGAACTACATGGCCATCGAAATTGTCGGCGTCGTGGGCGCCGGAACCATGGGCAACGGCATTGCGCAGACCGCCGCCGTTGCGGGACTCAACGTCGTGATGATCGACGTCAGCGACGCCGCGCTCGAGAAGGGCGTCGCGACGCTGAAGGGCAGCCTCGAGCGGCTCGTGTCGAAGGGCAAGCTCGACGCAGCCATACGCGATGCGGCGCTGGCGCGCATCACGACGTCGACCGACTACGCGCAGCTCGCGTCGGTCGATATCGTGATCGAAGCCGCGACCGAGAACGTCGAGCTGAAGGGTCGCATCCTGAAGCAGATCGAGGCCGTCGCACGGCCCGACGCGATCATCGCGACCAACACGTCGTCGATCTCGATCACCGCGCTCGCGGCGCCGCTCGCCGATCCGGCGCGCTTCGTCGGCATGCACTTCTTCAACCCGGTGCCGCTGATGCCGCTCGTCGAGATCATCCGCGGGCTGCAGACGAGCGAAGCGACCGCGTCGGCGGTGCGCGAGCTGACCGAGCGTTTCGACAAGTCGCCGATCGGCGTGCGTAACTCGCCGGGCTTCGTCGTGAACCGGATTCTCGTGCCGATGATCAACGAGGCGTTTTTCGTGCTGGCTGAAGGCATCGCGTCGGCCGAGGAGATCGACGCGGGGATGAAGCTCGGCGCGAACCACCCGATCGGGCCGCTCGCGCTGGCCGACCTCGTCGGCCTCGACGTGTGCCTCGCGGTGATGGACGTGTTCGTGAAGGACTTCGGCGACCCGAAGTATCGGGCGTGCCCGCTGCTGCGCGAGATGGTGACCGCCGGGCGCCTGGGGCGCAAGACGGGGCGCGGCGTGTACGACTACAGCAAGTAAGCAGCGCACCGGGAAGTCTTCAACGCGGGTGGCGAGTCGTGCCGGATGGAGGTGTTCATCCGGTGCGGTTCGCCACCCGCGTTTTTCATTGGGGGCGGGCAGGAGAGGTGCGTTGCCTTCGAGACCGCTGCGTCAGCTTGAGCCTTGACAATTCTTGAGAATCACGCGGTTTCGTCTGTGCAACCATCATCCGTGCCTGTCGAACAGGCCCGCCATGTGCGGCATCGAGAAGCGGTGCGTTCGGCTGGGAACGCGCGCAAGCGGGGATGAGCGTCGACCGTACTCCGTCGAAAGATAAAAGACAGCTGACGCGGCAACGTGAGCGCCGTCGAGCGTTTGCCTGGTTCTCCCCGAACATTCGCGCGGCAACCCCGACACGACAGCATCGCAACGGGACCGGATCCGCGGTGGTGCGTCGCCGAGCGCGCGCGCCATTGACAACGCGGTCGCAACACGCGAAGCTGCGCGCGACCGGCGCATCGGTACGGTCCCGGACGTTCGCGCGCTGGATTTCAGGCGAAAGTCCGGGGCGGAATCGCGCTCGGCCGATCAACGCAATCGAATGACGACAAGATGAAAATAAAAACAGGCCTTTTCGGGGTGTTGCTGTCCATCGCGACCGCAACGGCATATGGATTGGGCGTGCAGAGCGCGCCTGCGGAGCCGGCGGTTTCCACGCCAGCGGCGAATCCGGTCATTAACCTGACGCCCGCACAGATCAGTGAACGTGCGCGCGCATATATTGCGCAGATCGGGGTCGATCCAGACTCGGACAACGGGCAGATCCTGATCGCGTGGTTCACCCGAATCGTGCAGGAACCCGGTTATCTCGCGCGATTGACGACACTGCGCAGCAGCTCGCCCGGGTTGGTCGACACGATGCTGCCGCCGGCCGCGCGGCTGAAGGCCCTGCGGGTGACGGCGGATATGGCGCGCGGATCGCGGAACAACTGCGCGATGCCGGACATCGGCGGCAAGGATCTGGCGGCGCTGGCGAAGACGCTCCCGTCGAAGTCGCTCAAGGGTGTGCTGGAGATGATGGACATCCTGTTGAATCGCGATGGCACGGCGTCCGGGGATGAGCATTACACCGTGGCCGAGTTGCTCGACGTCGACGCACGCATGAATACGATCGAGCTGCCGGCGTCGCTTTCGAAGCCCGGCGCGTCGAAGTCCTGCGAGGCGATTGCGTTTGCCGTCGGTATGATCGACAAGCTTCCGGAGCCGGAACAGCAACGCATCACCTACGAACTCTTCAAGATGATTTCCGGCGGCAAGTCGGCGAGCGAGACCGTGCTGGCCGATCCGGACGCGTATCTGGACGAAGTGTTCGACGAGCGGCGCCTGCAGGAGGCGATTCGCAGCCAGTTGCCGCCGGACGGTAGCCGGCCGCTGCCGTATTCGCGCTTGATCGTGGACGGCGAATGGGTGAACAAGACGACGCCGAAGGCCGCAGGGCCGTATGTCGACACCTACGTCAATAGGCGCAATAACGGCGTGGTCGCTGAATTGATGACCACGCGCGATGGTTCCGGCGCGACTGACTGGTCCTACTTCGGGTTGACGTCGGGTATCGCGGAACTCATGGGCCAGAGCGTTCAAGGCCGTTTCGATGCACAGCGGCTCGGCATGCTGAAAGATGCGTCGGCAATCGCGGTGGCGAACGCGCCTTTGGCCGAGGGCAAACGCATCGAGTTCGCTCTGCCCCAACCGTCGAGCCGCGGCCAACTGACCCGGCGATGCGAGATCGGCAAGACCGAACCGGCGTCGACGATCTTCGGGACGTTGACCGGCAATGCCGTCAATCTCGACTGCAGCGAGGTACGCAAGGATGGGACGACGTCTCGGGTTCGTTCCGCATGGCTGGCCGACTACGGGATCGAATTGAGCAAGACGATCGATGACGAGGCCGGCAGAACCGACGTCATCATCAAGAACGTCACGATCGTGAAGCCATGAGGCCGGTGGGCAAACCTCGGCCGCGCGTTCCGGCGGTGCGGCGGTTCAACTGCGTCGGGCCCGCGCTGAAACGGTCGGTCGGAGCCGCAGGGCTGATGGCGGGGCTGACCATCGGGTTCGGCAGCGCCGCTGCGCCTCGGCCCGGGCGGTTGCCTGCCGCGATGCCGGCAATGCAACGCGCCGGGTCCGTTTCCGTCCACGACGACACGACGCCATGCGTAGTGACGCTGAACGCGGGGTTCGACAGCCTCCTGCTGAAGGACAAACCCGCGCAGATTCGCAGCCTTTGCCGGCAGGAAGCCGAGGCCGGCAACCTGACGGCCCGCGCGCTCTACGGACAGATGGTGCTGCATGGCTACGCGGCTCGACCGGACCTGAAACGCGGGATGACGATCCTCGAATCGGCGGCGAGCGACGGTTCGACGCCGGCCAGGCGCGCACTCGGCTACCTCTACTACGACGGTGTCGCGCTGCCGCGGAACTCTGCGGCGGCATACGCGTGGTTCGCGTCGGCGGCGCGCGACGGCGACGCGGCGTCGGCCAACCAGCTCGGCGGGATGCGCGCGGACGGCGACGGGCAACCGGCCGACAACGCTGCCGCCTACCGGTACTTCGTGAAGGCTGCCGAGGGCGGGTCGGCGGCGGGCGCGGCGAACGCGGGGAAATTCGCGCTGGCGGGGCGCGGGGTGGCGCGCG